>CAZLRQ010000021.1:0-17246 GCA_964562035.1 uncultured Rhodoferax sp.
GGCCATTTGGGTGATGAGCGCCTGCGTGTAGCGCAGCAGCAGGTGCATCACAGGGCCGCCCCGTTCAAATTCCTCCTTCATGGCGTCCCCATGCAGTCGGTAACCCTCGCCTGCGCTTTGCACCACCGCCCGGCTGGGGGTGGAATCACCGCCCATGAACAGCGAGATGCCCACAATGCCCTCGCGCCCCACAACGGAGATTTCGGCCGAAGCGCCGTTTTGCATCACATACAGCAGCGACACAATGGCCGTGGTGGGAAAGTACACATGCGACAGCGTGTTGCCCGCCTCATAAAGCACCTGTCCCAGCGGCATGTCGACCCGCTCCAACTGCGGGCGCCAGCGCTCCAGCGCCGCCGGTGGAAGATGGGCCAACAGGTGGTTTTTTTTGGGGTCAGGGAAATGACTGATCATGGTTTGGGGTGCGGTAAGGAGGGGGCCATACGTGGTGTAAAGTGCAATGTTAGTATTAAATATATAGCTACTTATCGTTGCTGTATAAGGGCTAGAGGCCTATTTGGTATGTAAATCATCAATCACCCGCCGGGAGCCAAAGACATTGGCGTAAACCCAGGTGAATTCGGCGCCCAGCAGGAAAATTTGCGCCGAGTAGTACACCCAGAGCAACATCACCACCAGCGAGCCGGCTGCACCAAACGCCGAGGTCACACCGCTGCGGCCAATGTACAGACCAATCAAAAATTTACCCAGGGTGAACAGTAGCGTGGTGGCCACCGCGCCAACCCACACGTCCTTCCACTGCACGCGTACCCGCGGCATCACCTTGTAAATCAGCGCGAACAAGGCGGCGATCAGCACAAAACTGACCCCGGCATTGCCGAGCGCGGCCACCCAGTACCAGCCCCCAAACAGGGGCTCCCACCAACGTCCCAGCGTTGTCAGTACCGCACTGATCACCAAAGACACGGTGAGCAGAAAGCCGATAGCCAAAATCATGCCGAAGGAGAGTAGCCTGGAGCGAACCAGCGCGAGCCAGCCGCTGGTCTGCCGTTGGGCGGGCACGCGCCAGATTCGGTCCAACGCATCCTGCAATTCGCCAAACACGGTCGTGGCCCCCACCACCAGCAGCGCAACACCCAGCAGCGTGGCGGCAGTGCCCTCGGCGGGTGCCCGCACGCTGGCCAGTAACTCCTGCACAGCGCCGGCACTGCGCTCACCCATCAGCAAGTGCAACTGCGCCGCAATTTCGCCCCGCGCGGCGTCTTCACCAAAAACCAGGCCCGCCACCGAGATCACGATCAACAGCAGCGGTGCCATGGAAAACAGGGTGTAAAACGCCAGCGCAGCGCCCATGCTCGGCACGTGATCGTCCACCCACAGCCGGGCAATGTCCTTGAGCAGGGTCCAGTAAGTCTTGAGTTGAGCGGGCATGGGGGCAGGGTGATAAGACAAGTGACGATCATCGCCACGCCGGGCGGGCGGGTCCAGCGGCCAGCAGCGCAATCGCGTGTCGGAATCGGCCTACACCCGGCAATCCGCTTCACTGATAGACCCACCCCCGCGCTGTCAAATACTGGCGCTTCATTTCATTACCGAAACAGAGCGCCACCATGCCGATCATCACCACCGACTCAACCGAGCTGTAGGTCAAAGACTCCCGTTGTTGACGCTGCTGACAACCTGGCGCGGTGCTGTCCTACACCGGGTAGCGGCGCATGCCGATGCGCCAAAACAGCCGCAGCTTTTAAAGTTGACCCATCGGCCTGAGGCGCAAACGCCGCAGTTAAAAGCCCCCCAACACAGGAGCATTCCATGGACAAAGAAGTTAAACCCACCAAGGTGACCCACCTGACTGTGACCGGCGACAAGCGCTTGGTGCTGGACGAAGTGGCCATCAACGCCGCACGCCGCAGCCTGGATGATGGTGCAGTCACCCCGAGCTACGGGCCTTGGCGCCAGGACATCATCAAACTGCTCAACGATTCGCTGGCCACAGAACTGGTTTGCGTATTGCGCTATAAGCGCCACCATTTCACGGCTGCAGGCCTGAATTCACCGAAGATTGCTGAAGAATTTTTGGTGCATGCCAACGAAGAGTCTGCTCACGCCGACCGGTTGGCCCAGCGCATTGTGCAGCTCGGTGGCAAGCCCGATTTCTCACCCGACTCGCTGAGCCAGCGCAGCCATGCCGCCTACGACGAATCGACCGATCTGAAAGCCATGATCAAAGCCAACCTGATTGCCGAGCGCGTGGCGATCGAGGCCTACAGCCAGATCATTGCGCTGATTGGCGACAAAGACTCCAGCACCCGCCGCTTGCTTGAAGATATTTTGAGCGACGAGCAAGAGCACGCCGATGAGTTGAGCGACTGGCTCGCCGACTAACCCTGTTTCCCGCCCACCGGTGGTGGGGCTAATCACCACCTTGTCACATTGACGCCATATTTTTTAGGAGATTCACCATGATCATTCGCAATACCCTCGCCGCCGCCATGACCGCTGTCGTTTTACTCGCCGCCACTGGCTGCGCTGTTTCCCGCGGACAGCAAACGGTCGGCTCTTATGTGGACGATGCCGGCATCACCACGCTGATCAAGTCGCGTTTTGTGGAAAGCAAGCAGGTTGACGCCGCTGCCATCAGTGTGGAAACGCTCAACGGCACCGTGATGTTGTCCGGCTTTGCCAAGAGCACAGCCGAGCGCAATGCCGCTGAAACCATTGCCCGTGGCGTGAGCAACGTCAAGCTGGTGAAGAACGAAATCACAGTTCGTCCTTAATTGCCACTCTGCGGTTCGCCGCAGGTTGATTTGTCACACATCAAAAAAAGGAGTCTCGTATGAATTGGGATCAAATTGAAGGTAACTGGAAACAGATCACCGGCAAAGCCAAAGAGCAATGGGGCAAGCTGACCGATGACGACATCGACGTCGTTGCCGGTCGCCGCGACCAACTGGCTGGCAAAATCCAGGAGCGCTACGGCGTGGCCAAAGACGATGCCGAGAAGCAAGTGGCTGACTGGCAGCGTACCGCGTCGGATGCCTGGTTTAAAAAAGACTAGGCAGCCCCCGCCGCAAGATTGAAACGATCTTGCCCCCAGCGTCCCGCTTGTTTAAGACAGCGGGACGTTGTCGTTTCTGCCGTCACCTCCGCCTGGGTCGTGGTTGGTGGTTCAATGTGAATTTCTGCTGGGATTGCAATGCCGAATAGTCGTGCTTTGAAATGGTGGGCTGCGCTGGTTTTGGCGCCGGTCTTGCTGGCTGTGGCGTTGGTTGCCCTGTTCGGCTGGAACTGGCTGCGCGGCCCGATGGAGCGCGTGGTGACCGAGCGCACGGGCCGCGCGCTGTCGATTCAAGGCGACCTGAGCCTGCAGTTCGCCTGGCCCCGGCCTGTGGTTCGTGCCAACAGGGTGACGTTCGCGAACCCCTCGTGGGCGCAACAGCCCTTGATGCTGAATGCGGACACCTTGGCCGTGACTGTGGATGTGGCGCAACTGCTGCGTCAAAAAATCAGCCTGCCCAGCGTCCGTTTGGTGGGCGCCACCGTGTTTCTGGAGCAGGGTAGCGAAGGCCGCAAGAGCTGGCTGCTGGACAAAGCGCAGCAAGACGAAGGCAGCGCCGTGCAAATTGGCCGCCTGGAGATTGACCGCGGCACGCTGGGCTACGACGATTTGACCCGCAAGACACGCATCCGGGCCGCGCTGTCAACCCAGGAGACTCAGGGCGGCGCAACCCAAGTCGCGGTGCCAGCGGGCCTGACGATGAAAGCCGAGGGGCAGTACCAGGGCCTGGCGTTCAAGGCCGCAGGCAGCGGCGGCCCAGTGCTGGCATTGCTGGACGAGGGCACGGCGTACCCCTTGAGCGTGGAGGCATCGTTTGGCCAAACCCGGGTGGTGGCCAAAGGCCCCGTGACCAGCTTGCTCAAGTTTTCGGCCGCCGATCTGCAACTGGCGCTGCGCGGCAGCAACCTGGCGCATTTGTTTCCGCTGTTGGGGATGGCGCTGCCGGCCACGCCCGCGTATGCCACCGAAGGCCGCTTGGTGCGAGAAGCCAACGTCTGGCGCTATGAGAAGTTTTCAGGTCGGGTAGGGGCCAGCGACATCGCGGGTTCTTTGCAAGTGGCAACCGGGGCTCAAACGCCGGTGCTCACCGGGGAACTGGTCTCCAACCTGCTGGACATGGACGATCTCGGGCCCGTGATTGGGCTCAGGCCTGACAGCGTGGCGAAAGCGGTGGCCAAACCGGTGGCGGGTGAGCGCGTTTTGCCAGATTTGCCCTTCAATGCGAGCCGCTGGCGCAGCGTGGAGGCGGACGTGAAGTGGCGGGCCAAGCGCATCGTGCGGGCCAACGCGCTGCCGCTGGAGAACCTGGTGACCCATTTGCGCCTGAAAGACGCGGTGCTGACGTTGGCCCCGCTGGATTTCGGCATGGCCGGTGGCCACCTCACGTCGTCCATTGTTTTGGATGGTCGCCAGTCGCCGATTCAGGCCCAGGCCCGGGTACGCGCTCAAAAAATCAGTTTCGCCCAGTTGTTTCCGGCCGCGGTGCTGGACAAAAGAAGCCTGGGGCAGATCAACGGTGAGTTCAACCTGCGTGGTCAGGGCAGCTCGGTGGGGCAGATGCTGGCCAGCGCCAATGGCAAGCTGGGCCTGGTGGTCACCGGCGGTGAGGTGAGCAAGCTCATGATGGAAAAGGCGGGCTTGCACTTGTGGGAGATTTTTGCGCTGAATGTGACGGGCGATCGGTCCGTCAAACTGCGCTGCGCCGTGGCTGACTTTGACGTGAAATCGGGCGTGATGCAAACCGAGGCTTTGGTTTTTGACACCGAAATCACCACCATTTTGGGCACCGGGTCCATCGACCTCAAGCGCGAGCAACTGAACCTGACGCTCAAGCAAAGTACCAAAAACACCAGCCCTCTGGCACTGCGCAGCCCGATTTATGTGGGCGGTAGTTTTGCCAACCCCACCGTTCAAGTCGACAAAGGGCGCATGGCCGCGCGGGCGGCTGGTGCTGTGGCTTTGGGGCTGGTTAATCCGTTGCTGGCCTTGATTCCGCTGATTGATGCGGGGCCGGGGCAAGACAGCGACTGTGGTGCTTTGGTCCGCGAGGCCAAGGCAGCACCTGCTGCGGGCGCTAAAAAATGATGATTTCTAAGGGGGCCCGCTGGCTGCTGCTGGCGTATTGCGTGCTGGGGGCCGCTTGCGCCACCTTGCCTGACACCGACGCCTTGATTGAGCGACACGCCGGCCAGGCGGCCCGGTTTGAGAACGCCAGTGGACCGCTGTCACGCCAACGGAGTGCAGCCATTTTGGCGGCGCTCAAGCAAAAGTCGGGTGACATTGATATCTTGGACAAGCAGATTGCCCTGGAACAGGCGGTGGTGGGGAGCCCCCTGGTCCTGGGCAACCAGGTCACCCTGCTGCAGGACGGCGATGCCACTTACGAGGCCATGTTCGCCGCCATTCGCGGCGCGCAGGACCACATCAACCTGGAGACCTACATCATTGAGGACGACGCTACGGGCCAGGCGTTTGCCGACTTACTGGTGGCGCAGCAGGCTCGGGGTGTTCAGGTGAATTTGATCTACGACAGCTTTGGCAGCATCGGTACGCCCAAGGCTTTTTTTGATCGACTGAAAGTCGCTGGTGTGGCGGTGCAGGAATTCAACCCGATCAACCCCTTTGCGGCCAAGGGGCCCTGGATGCTCAACCACCGCGACCACCGCAAGTTGCTGGTGGTGGATGGCCAGACGGCGTTTCTGGGGGGCATCAACATCAGCAGCGTGTACGCCTCGGGCTCGGTCATCTGGCGGGCAGGGAAAACCGAAGGCAAGGCACTTGCCTGGCGTGACACCCACTTGCAAATCAAGGGCCCGGTGGTGGCCGAATTTCAAACCCTGTTCATGGACACCTGGGCCAAGCAAAAGGGCGAAGCCCTGGCGCCCCGGACGTATTTTCCGACGCTAACCGCGCAGGGCCAGGACATCGTGCGCGCCATCGGCAGCACGCCCGACGACCCCTACAGCCTGATTTACCTGACGCTGATCTCGGCCATTGGCAATGCCGAAAAACAGGTTTACCTGACCAATGCCTATTTTGTGCCCGACCCGCAGTTGCTGGACTCACTGACCGCGGCGGCGGCGCGCGGGGTGGATGTAAAGCTCATTTTGCCCAGCGAGTCGGACTCTGCTCTGGTGTTCCATGCCGGACGGTCCCACTACACGCCGTTGCTGCAAGGTGGCGTCAAGATTTTTGAGCGGGCCGGTGCCTTGCTGCATGCCAAAACGGCGGTGATTGATGGGGTGTGGTCCACCGTGGGCTCGACCAACCTGGATTGGCGCAGCTTCATGGACAACGACGAGGTCAATGCGGTCATTCTGGGGCGCGGCTTTGCCCAGCAAATGCAGACCATGTTCAACCAGGACTTGGCGGCGTCCAAAGCGATTGAACTCAAAGCTT
Organism: uncultured Rhodoferax sp.; assembly: GCA_964562035.1. Taxonomy (GTDB): domain Bacteria; phylum Pseudomonadota; class Gammaproteobacteria; order Burkholderiales; family Burkholderiaceae_C; genus Rhodoferax. The sequence goes on from CAZLRQ010000021.1 coordinate 6,419, forward strand.
GGCAAGCCCGACCCTATTCCCTGCGGGTCAGGGAATGGATGGCCAGCCTTTGGTCGCGCTTGCTTTAGCTTTTGCGGCCCATCACCAGCAGCAGAGCGCCCAGGGCGATGGCGCCGGCGCTAACCACCAACGGAATATTGATGCGTTCGCGCTCTTGCACTTTGAGCTCCAGCGGGCCCAGCTTCACGCCCGTGGTTTCTTTGGTGTAGCTGAAGCCGCCGTAGGCCAGGCCAAGGCCGCCGGCCACGATCAGGAAAATACCGATAAGTCGGGACGCGTTCATGTTTGTCTTTCTTTGAATGGATGGAGTGGTGGTGTTCACCGCTTGCCTGAGGGTACGTGAAGTGCCGAAGGGCGTATGTGCGTTGGCCCACATAAGTTCGTTCAGGATTGCGCTGCTGTCCTACAGGCGCAGGGGGTGCTGTCGTACAGACGTTTTGGGGTTCTGGCCTGAAACTAAAGGCTCGATCAATCGCTCTTGAGGAGTCCAGAATGAATCCATTTTTTCAATCCAAAAAAATACTCGCCGCCGCACTGGTGCTCAGCCTGGGCGCCTGCGCCAATATGAACACCCCCGCCAGTCAGGGTGCCGGCGCGTACTACCCGCCTGCTGCGAACGCCGGCAGTGCTTATGTTCGTTATGGCGTGGTTCAGTCCATTGAACTGGTGCCGATGGACAACGGCACGCTCGGGGGCTCTGGCATCGGCGCGGGCACGGTGGCCGGCGCGGTGGTGGGCGGCATTCTCGGTAACCAGGTGGGCAAAGGCAGTGGCAACACGGCGGCCACGGTGCTGGGTGCTGCGGGCGGCGCTTATGCCGGCTACGAGCTGGAGCGGCGCAACCAGCAGCAGGCCAGCGGCTACAAATTCACCATCCGGCTGAACGATGGCTCTTACCAAGCGGTCACGCAGGTGGCCAATGCCGACATTCGCGTGGGCGACCGGGTGCAGATTGAAAACGGTGTGGCGCGCCGCTACTGACATGCTCAATGTGGGCTAGCGCACAGAGCCTTTGTGCGCCAAGTCAGACCATGAGCATCCCTTGGCAATTCTCAAAATTTTGAGTTTGCTTTTTCACAATTCCTCAACTGAAAGTTAAACATGAACACCAATATTCGCTTCTCCTCCGCCATCGCCATCTCTGTGTTGGCACTCAGCACCGTTCTGGCCGGCTGCGCTGGCATGACCACGCGTGAAAAAGGCACTGCTACGGGCGCCGTCATTGGCGGCGTGGCCGGCAACGTCATTGGTGGCGGTATTTTGGGTACCGCTGCGGGTGCGGCTGTCGGTGGCGTGATCGGGAACCAAGTCAGCAAGTAAGCGCTTCGCGATCAGCGTCAGCCAATCGGGCGACATGCTCACTACTCCAACAAAGAAAAACATGATGAAAACCAACTCTAAATCCCGATTCGTTTTGCTGGCGCTGGCCGCCGCACTGGCGGCGCCTGCCGCTGTGATGGCACAAGACAGCCCCAACCAGGGTTACCTGGTGGACAGCAGCGGCAGCATCGTTACCAGTGGCAGTAATTTGTGCTGGCATACCAGCGACTGGACACCCGCCCGCGCCGTGGCGCCGTGTGACCCTGTGGTCAAAGTGGCAGCGGCACCCATGCCTGCGCCTGTGATGGCCCCCGTGCCGATGGCGCCTGTGCCTGCGCCCGTGGCTGTGCTCCCCATGCCGCAAAAAATGAGTTTTTCTGCCGACGCGCTGTTTGCTTTTGATAAAGCAGAGTTGAAGCCTGACGGCAAGGTCATGCTCGAAGACCTGGTCAAGCAACTCAAAGGCGCCAGTTACGACGCGATTTTTGTCACCGGCCATGCCGACCGTTTGGGCCGTGATGCCTACAACCAGAAGCTGTCTGAGCGCCGCGCCGAGACCGTGAAGACCTATTTGGTGAGCCAAAGCATCGCCGCCGACCGCGTGACTGCCAAAGGCATGGGCGAAACACAGCCTGTGACCAAAGCGGGTGACTGCAAAGGCAACAAGAGCGCCAGCGTCATTGCCTGCCTACAGCCCGACCGCCGCGTGGACGTCGAAGTTCAGGCCAGCAAATAAGGCCGCTTTCACCCGCTTGGCTGGCTAAAACGCTGGTGAGCTGGTGAATTGCATAAGCACCCCGTTGCTGGGGTGCGGCAAGGCCAGTTCGCTGGCATGCAGCAAAAGTCGTTGGCCAAGCGCTGGGTCGACGTCACCATAGAGGGCATCCCCTACGATGGGGTACCCCAGTGCCTTCAAGTGCACCCGCAGTTGGTGGGATCGACCGGTCACCGGCGCCAGCGCCACCCGTGTGGTTTGCTGCGCAACATCACAAGACACGCGTTGCCAGCGCGTCAGGCTGGGTTTGCCTGTGGCGTGATCAATCATGCGGCGCGGGCGATTGGGCCAGTCCACAACGATCGGCAAATCAATCTCTCCCCATTCACCACTTTGTTCTGGCATGCAGCCCTGGACCACGGCCACATAGCGCTTTTCAACCCGCCGCTTTGCAAAGGCGTCATTCAAGCTGCGCTGTGCATCAGCGCCCAGCGCCATCACGATCAAGCCCGACGTCGCCATGTCCAGCCGGTGCACCACCAGCGCGTCGGGGTAGATGGCTTGCACCCGGGCGCTCAGGCAATCTTGTTTGTCGTCGCCCTTGCCCGGTACCGACAACAGACCGGCCGGCTTGTCCAGCACCAGCAGGGCCTCATCGGCATACAACACCGGGCAGTCGCTCACGGACATCAGCGGGCTTGCAGCAGCCGCTGCACGGTCTCGCACAGTTCATCCACGTCGTTGGGTTTGTGAATCAGCGCGCGTGCGCCTTCTTGCAATGCACTTTGTTCGATCTCAGGCGTGATGTAGCCTGAAGCCAGCGCGACGGGGAGTTCGGGCCGAATCAAACGCGCCTCGCGCAACAGCTCCACACCGCTGTAGCCGGGCATGTTGTAGTCGGTCACCAGCAGGTCAAAGCGCAGGGGTTCTTCGCGCAAAGCCTCGACCGCCATGCGCGGGTCGGTGAAGGTGGTGACCTGAAACCCCTTGCGCTTGAGCACGCGCCGCACCAAAAACACCAGGGCTTCGTCGTCGTCCACATACATCACGCGCTGCCCTTGCCCCTGCACGCTTTCGCGTATGGCAAGGTCCGTGGCCACGGGCGCCACTTGGGCGTCAGCCACCGGGAAATACAGGGTAAACAGGCTACCGGTGTCGGGCGTGCTCTGCACGTCCACCGTGCCCAGGTGCGTGCGCATGATGCCGTGCACCACGGCCAGGCCCAACCCCGTGCCCTGGCCGACGGGTTTGGTGGTGAAAAATGGCTCAAAAATACGTTGCAAGGTTTCGGCGTCAATGCCGCTGCCGGTGTCGCGCACCGACAGCCGCACATGCTGGCCCCGCAGGCCACCGCGCCGCTCATGGGGTGTTTGCGCCGGGGGCAGGCTGTGCCCCAGTTCAATGGTGACGCTGCCTTTGCCGTTGCCAATGGCATGAATGGCGTTGGTGCACAGGTTCAGCAGCGCCTGCTCCACCTGCGTGGCGTCGGCCAGCACGGGCGGCGTTTCAGGGCTGATGATGACATGCATCTCTACCGACGGCGGCAGCGCAACTTTCAGCAAGTGCACGGTTTCTTGCACCACATCAGCCAGGTGAATGGGAATTCGTTTGGGCGACTCGTTGCGGCTGAAGGTCAGAATCTGGCGCACCAGGTCGCGCGCGCGCCGGCCGGCCTTGTCAATCTCGGCCAGGCTGACCAGTGCGGGCGAGCCCGTGCCGGCGTCTTGCTTGGCCAGTTCCACATTGCCAAGAATCGCGCTGATGATGTTGTTGAAATCATGCGCAATGCCCCCGGCCATGGTGCCCACAGCCTGCATTTTTTGCGACTCACGCAACTGCGCTTCCAGGGTGTTGCGGTGCGCCTCTATCTTTTTGCGGGCGGTGAGGTCACGCGCAAAGATGGTGATGGTGTCGCTGTCCTGGTGGTGCTCGAACGACACGCTCACATCCACCGCCACTTTGTTGCCGCCCCAGGTCAGGGCTGTCATCTCGCCCAACTGGGCGTGGGTGGTGAGCTGCGCATAGGACAAGGAGTCCAGCGCGTCCGGCAGAAAACGCGCCAGGTCACTGCCCAGGGCCTGCGCCGACGGGCACTGAAACAGCGTGGCCGCTGCCGGGTTGAAAATGGTGATGCGGTGGGACTGGTCCACACACAAAATGGCGTCCAGCGACGAGTTGATGATGGCCGCCAGCCGGTTTTGGCTCAGTTGCAACTCTTCATTGCCTTTTTGCAGGGCCGCCGCGCTGGCCTGCAAGGCCCGCCGCTCCGTCAGCAGGGGGCCTTGGTCAATGATGGCGCAGATGAAGTGCGCCAACTCGTCCTGGGTGTTTTCGAGCTTTGCAATGTGCAGGTCGCCCGTGAACAGGCCGCCTGAGCCGCATGAAAAAACCACTTCCGTGACTTCACAGCTCCCATCGTCCCGGGCCTTGCTGAAGGTGTGTTCGACCCGGGCAATGTGCTCATTGCTGACCAGCGGCATCAAGAAGTTCAGGGGCGGGTCGGCCTCCAGCGGGCGAAAGAGCTTGAGCGCCATGGCGTTGCTCTCCAGCACCAGACTGTTTTCGTCCACCACCATCAGGGCCAGTGGCACATTGGAAAACAGGGTGAGAAAGCGCTCCGAGGCACCCTCGGCGGCGGTCTGGCTGTAACGCAGGGCCTTGTTCTGAATTTCCAGCTCGGCCTGGTAGTTGCGCAGGTCTTGCACCATTTGCCGCTGGCTGGAGCCTGCCGACAAAATGCCGCGCTTGCGGGCGGTGGCGCGCTCACTGAGCAGCCGTTTGGGCCGTGCAGCCGGGGTGAGCCGGGACTTTGACAGGCTTTTCATGCGGGGGCGCGTGCCGCGTGGCGCCCCTGACGCAGGCCTGAATCAGGTGACATGAGGCCAGGCTGCATCAGTGGGGGCGGCTCGGTGGAGACCGACTTAGCGCGTGGGCGCGTTTTTCAGCTTGCCGCGCACCGGGATCACCGTGGTCACGGTGGGGCGCACCGCGTCGGGTGACACTGATTTGGGCGGCGCGGTGTCCTTCTTGGGCTTCTTCACCATCTTGTTGTTTTGCTGTCCTTTGGCCATTGTTTGCTCCTGGGTTAATGGGTTGACGGTTGCGTTGGTTGGCTGATTTTCAGATCAGCCAGGTGGAGGATTATCGGTCTCAGCGGGCCTGTCGGTCACGGGCGCGGTTGACTTCGAGTTCCGTGACCTGTGGCGCCTGGTTACCCCAGCTTTGGCGAATGTGGGTCAACACGGCGGCCGTGTCCTTGTCGTTCAATTGCAGCACATAGGGTGGCATGCCAAACGGCCGGGGATTGCCTGCGGTCAGCGGTGCAAACCCACCGTACAACACCGTTTGGATCAGGTTAGTGGTGTTGGCCATGGTGACGGTGCGGCTTTGGGCCAGGGCCGGGTAGGCGCCGCGCACGCCCGTGCCTTGCGCCCCGTGGCAGCTGGCGCAGTGGGTTTCGTACAGTTTGGCGCCCGGGCCGGGTACTACCGCGGTGGCGGTGCTGGCCGGTGTGGCGCTTGGCGTTTTGACCACGGCAGCTTGGGCCGTGCCGCCGATTGATTTCAGGTACACCGCCATGGCATTGAGGTCGCTGACAGACAGGTATTGGGTGCTGTCTTGCACCACTTCTGCCATGGGGCCGCTGCTGCTGCCGTGGGGAGACACCCCGGTTTGCAGCAGCGCCACGATGTCGGGCAGGGGCCAATTGGCCACGCTCGCTTCCTGGGCTGAGCGCAAGGACGGTGCGTACCAGTCCTGTCGGGGCATGAGACCGCCAGTCAGGCTGCGGTTTTCGATACTGGCGCCCAGCGCATTGCGCGGTGTGTGGCAGGCAGCGCAGTGGCCCAGGCCATTGACCAGGTAGGCACCCCGGTTCCAGGCGACGGATTGCGACGCTTCTGCGGCAAACGGCTGCGGCTTGAAATACAGGGCGCGCCAGACGCCCAGCGCGGTCTGGGTGCCCAGCGGCCAGCGCAGTTCATGGGCGCGGTTGGCCTGCGTGCTGGGCGGCAGGGTTTGCAGGTAGGCAAACAGGGCGTCGGCATCGGCCCGCGTGACCTGGGTGTAGCTGGTGTACGGAAACGCCGGGTTCAGCAGGCGGCCGTCTTTGGCGCGCCCGTGGTGCAGGGCTTGCCAAAAATCGTCGGGCGACCAGGTGCCCAGTCCGGTGGCTTTGTCAGACGTGAGGTTGCTCGAATACACGGTGCCAAACGGCGTGGCAATGCCACGACCACCCGCGTAGGGCGCGCCCCCGCGCACGGTGTGGCAGCCCATGCAGTTGCCGGCCCGCGCCAGGTAGGCGCCCTGGCTGACCTGGGCGTTGGCCTGGGGCGGTGCCGTACGGGTGGCGCTGGCTGGCACGGGCGCCGGAGCGCTACCGCAGTCAGGTCGCTGCTGGCCCGCCGGCAGCGGCGGCAGAGCGGGCAATGGCTTGGTGTTGTTCGGCAGGGCCTGGGTGGCCAGCCAACTGGTGACGGCAGCCACATCGGCCGCGTTCAACTGGTTGGCAATGTGGGCCATGCAGTCGGGGGCATGCGCGCGCCGTTGGCCCGTTTGCCAGCCGCCAAGTTGGGCACTCAGGTAGTCGCGCGGCAGGCCCAGCAGGCCGGGCACGTTGGGCGCAGCGCCAGTGAGTGCGCTGCCGTGGCATTGGGTGCACGCGGGTATTTTTTGCGCGGCATCACCCTGGGTTGCCAGGGCTTGGCCGCGCGCCAGCACTGCAGCGGGCAGGGTGGCCGGCTGGGGCGGCGGGTAGGGCAAGTCCAGTTGCGAAAAATACTGGGCTATTTCCCACAGGTAGCTGTCGCTCAGCGGCTCGACCAAGCCCGCCATCAGGCCGTAGTGACGCCGACCCTCGCGAAAGTTCAGCAACTGGTTGTACAAATAGCCGGCGGGTTTGCCAGCCAGTCGAGGGTAGTAGCCGTCGGGTCCGGCGCGCCCTTGCGCACCATGGCAGGCTGTGCAGGCCAGCGTGCGCTGGGCCATGGTGTCTTCAAAAGCCGGTGCCGCGCCCAGGGTCAACGCCAGGCTGCTGAAGCCTGTAAAAAGCAAAACGCGCAAAAGTAACTGAAACATGAGACAGCCGAAAACCCGGATAAGCCCTCGCTTGGGGCGAGGAGCAGAAAATGAATGGCTCGCATCCTACTCTGCCTGCCGCCGTTAGGCGGAGCACGGGGCATGGGGGATTGCGGCGACAATTCAAACCCATTTTTTATTTTTCGCTGGGGTCACCCCCAGCCTGTCTCATGTCCAGTACGACCCCCATCGAAGTCCGTCCCGCCACCTTGCGCGATGCCAAGGCGATTGCCGAAATTCACGCCAACTCCAGCCAGGCCGCGTTCAAGGCGCTTTTTCCAGGCGAGCAGGCGCCCACCGTGTCGGTCGAAAAAGGCCAGGCTTACTGGCGCGATGCCATCGAGTTTGCGGAACCCCAGGTGCTGGTGGCGGTGGAGGGCACGCAGGTGGTGGGGTTTGTCGGCTTTGACCGCTCCCGTGACAAGGGCACGCCGAACACCATGGGCGAGATTTGGGCCATCTACCTGGCGCCCAGCCACTGGGGGCAGGGCGTTGGTTTGGCCTTGTGGGACGCGGCCCGTGACGGCCTGGTTGACGAAGGCTGCACCAAGGTGTCCATCTGGGTGCCGCTGGGCAATGAGCGTGCCTTGCGCTTTCATGACCTGGCCGGTTTCAAGCGCGAGATGACCACGATCAAGACCGTGCCCATGGGGGCCGTCAAGGTCGAGGAAATCCGCATGAAGCGCGACCTCTGACCGCTCGGCGCGGCAGCGCTGCTTCAGCGTTGCGGATGGCTTGGTTTTAAAGGTTTTAGGGCCCCAGCCCTTATGGGCTATGCCTGAGTAGCTATCTTTTTTGAACTAATCAGACCTCGCCGCCAAACTGGCGGGTCAGGTTGTCGATGTACTGTTCGACGGCTTTCTCAAACTCGGCTTCCACCATGGGGGCCACCATCATTTTCATCAGGCCCGGCAGTGGCAGGGTGAGCTCGCCATTGATTTGCAGGGTGATGAGGGTTGAGTTTTTCTTGTCCACGATCTTCCAGTGCCCCGAGACCAGCGCGTTGCCTTCGCCTTGGACGGGTGTCCAGGTCACGCTGCCTTGGTGGCGGTTGGCGATGTACCGGGAGGCATAAATGGTTTGCAGGTTGATCTGGCCCACGCCGATTTTGGCCATCTCCCAGCGGTAGGCGCCATCTCCCAAGTCGACCAGTTTGTCGACATCGGGAAAGAAACTGGCGGAGGTGGGCACGTCCGCCAGCACATCAAAAACCTCAGCGGCCGGGGCCTTGACTTCAAATTCATAGCCAAGATCAATTGTCACGTTCAGCGCCATGGGCGGCTCTCCTGCATTGTGTTGCGCCCTGGCCAGCAGGTGCAGGGCGGGGCGCAGTATAGAACCCGGCCCCGGACGGCAGTTAACATTCGGCCATGCGAGTCGACCCCACCATTGCCAAGATATTTGCCGAAAACGTGCGGGCAGAAGTCATTGCGCCGCAACCTGTGGTCAAGCTGGACCTGGCCATGATCCAGAAAATCAAGAAGATGGTGCCCATGTTCAGCGGCATGACCCCCGAGTGCCTGACTCAAACGCTGGCCATGGCCGAGTACTTTCCGGTCAAGGCCGGTGAAATCATGTTCCACGAAGGCGACATTGGCGACTCGTTTTTCATCCTGATTGCGGGCGAGGTGGTGGTCGAGAAGTTTCGCCACGGGCAAGCCGTGGAACTGGCCCGGCTGGTGGCAGGCCACTGCTTTGGGGAAATGGCGCTGGTGGGGCGCCCGGTGCGAACGGCCTGCGTGCGCGCCACGCGTGACGCCATGACGCTGCGCTTTTACCGCGACCTGGTGGACGCCAATGTGGCGTCAGCGCACATCATGTACCGCAACATCGCCAGCATTTTGGCGGGTCGCCTGGACGAGGCCAGCGTGACACTGACCGAGCTGGCTACTCAAAAAGCCGGTCCCTGAGCGACAGTCCGGGTCACTCAGGTCAGCATGCGGTCTTTGGCGACGAAGTATCTGCGGGCGAAGGCCACGAGTTGACCGTCGCTGGGGTGGTCCACGGTTTCAACGCCCACCACTTTGTCTGACATGGCCGGGTCATGCGAGTGAATGTGCTTGACCAGTTGTAGTTTGGCCTGGGCTGGGCCCACCACCAGAATCTCTTGGGCGCCTGCCAGCGCTTCAACGACGGCGTGATAATAGTCGTGGTCTTCAGCCTTGCGCCCAGCCCCTACAGCGCCCCTCTTAGCATGCAGGTGGGCATGTGTTTTGGAGGGCTGAACGATTGATTTTTCAACATCCTCGGCCGTGATGTGCATGACATGGGCTTCTGAGTGATCAAGCCAGACAACTGCGTGGTAATGAGACATGGTTTCCTTTGGGTTGGTGACGAACCCAGCTTAGGCTTCTGACCTCGCGGTGTGTTGATACGGGTCAAATGTGCCCTTTTAATTTCACGCTTTTGGACGTTTCCTGACTATGACCCTGCTCCTGGCACCCATGGAGGGCCTGCTTGACTTTGTACTGCGCGACATCCTGACCCGGGTGGGCGGCGTGGACCGCTGTGTGTCCGAGTTCATTCGCATCACCCACACCTTGCTGCCCGACCGTGTGTTCACCCGCGTGGTGCCTGAGCTGCTCAATGGCGGGCGCACTTTGGCGGGGGTGCCCGTGCGCGCCCAGTTGCTGGGGTCAGACCCGGTGTGCCTGGCTGACAACGCGGCCAACCTGGCAGCGCTGGGGCCGCACGGCATTGACTTGAACTTTGGTTGCCCGGCCAAGGTGGTGAACCGCCACGGCGGCGGCGCGGCGCTGCTGGACGACCCCGAATTGCTATTTCAGATAGTGCAGGCGGTGCGCCGTGCCGTGCCGGCCCACTTGCCGGTGTCGGCCAAGATGCGCCTGGGCTTTAACGACGACACCCGCGCTGAAGAATGCGCCTTGGCCCTGGAAGCCGGCGGCGCCTGTGAGTTGGTGGTGCATGCCCGCACCAAGGCCGACGCCTACCGCCCGCCGGCCTACTGGGCGCGGGTGGCCGACATCCGCGCCGCAGTGCGGGTACCGGTGGTGGCCAACGGCGAAATCTGGACCGTGGCCGATGCGCTGGCCTGCCGCCAGGCCTCAGGCGGCCAGAGCCTGATGCTGGGCCGTGGCATGGTGACCGACCCCGGGCTGGCACTGGCCATTCGGGCGCAAGATGCCGGCCAGTCGCCAGGCCTGGCGGACGATGCTTCGCCCTTTGTCGTGTGGGACACGCTGCTGCCGCTGATTGCCGAGTTCTGGTACCTGGTGTGCAGCCGCCTGGAGCGGCGCCAGCAGGCGGGCCGGCTCAAGCAGTGGCTGAACTTTTTGCGCCGGCGCTACCCGCAGGCCGAGCAGGCCTACCAAACCCTGCGCGTGCTGCATGACCCTGCGCTGGTCACGCAGTGGCTCACCGCCAACGGGTATCCGGTGCGGGCCGATATAGGGCAGCTGCATCTGGTTTAAAGTTTCGCAAAATTGTTCAAATCAAGGAAGAAAAACATGAAAACCAAAGCCGCCGTCGCCTGGAAAGCCGGCCAACCCCTGACCATCGAAACCGTGGACCTGCAAGGCCCCAAGTTTGGCGAAGTGCTGGTGGAAATCAAGGCCACCGGCATCTGCCACACCGACTACTACACCCTGAGCGGCGCTGACCCCGAAGGCATCTTCCCGGCCATCCTGGGCCACGAAGGCGCGGGCATTGTGGTGGATGTTGGTCCCGGCGTGACCACGCTCAAAAAAGGCGACCACG
>CAZLRQ010000022.1:0-16929 GCA_964562035.1 uncultured Rhodoferax sp.
GTTGGGTGCCAACAGGCACTGGCAATGTGCAAAACGCTAAACTGTGCCCATGATTTTAGCCAGTGCGTCCCCCCTGAGTTTGGCCTTGGCCTTGTGCGCGGCCACAGCCTACGCGGTCTCGGCGGCCAGCGCGGTGCGACTGGGCACCACCGTGGCGCGGGCCGCAGTTTGGGTGGCCTGGGTTCTGCATGGCCTGCTGTTGGGCTGGAGCCTGCTGGGTGAGACGCCGCGCTTTGGCTTTGCGCCGGCCTTGTCGGTGACGGTGTGGCTGGCCGCAGCGGTGTACGCCATCGAGAGCCAGGTGTTTCCGCTCCTTCGCACCCGCTGGACGCTGGCTGCCCTGGGCACCGTGGCTATTTTGCTGGCCTGGCTGTTTCCGGGCAGCCCGCTGCACCCCACGGCTTCCCCCTGGTTACCGCTGCATTGGGCGCTGGGCATTGCGTCGTATGGCCTGTTTGGTGTGGCCGTGGTGCACGCCTGGTTCATGAGCCGGGCCGAAGAACGCATTCGCCTGGCCGCCGACTCGCACAGCGGCATGCCGCTGCTGACGCTGGAGCGGCTGACCTTCCGGTTTGTCGGCGCGGGCTTCATCTTGTTGTCAGCCACCCTGCTGGTGGGCTTCCTGTTTGGTTCGTCACTTTACGGCGCAGGCAAAGCGGTGCAGTGGGACCATAAAACGGCTTTCTCCGTGCTGTCTTGGTTGACCTTTGCGGTGCTGCTGCTGGGGCGTGCCCGGTTTGGCTGGCGCGGCAAGCGGGCGGTGCGCGGGGTGTACGTCGGCTCCGGCCTGCTGCTGCTGGCCTACGTGGGTTCGCGTTTTGTGATGGAAGTGGTTTTGGGGCGCGGCCTGTGAAGTTTTTGCTGCTCATTGTTGTGGTGCTGGCCGGTGTCTGGCTGTGGCGGCTGAACCGCCCGACCGATGCTTCGCAAAAAGTGAGCAAGCCACCACCCAGCCCCGAACCCCTGGACATGGTGCGCTGCCTGCACTGCGGCATGCATGTGCCGTCGGCGGAAGCGGTTCAGGGCAAAAACGGCCCTTACTGCAGTGTGGACCACCGCCAGCGCGCCGAGCCCTGAATGAGACCCGAGCAGGACGCGCAATCCTGGTTTGGCCCGTCCCTGCTGGAACCCGGCGTCGAGCAGGCTGACAAACCCGAAGAGTTCGAACGCGTGTGGCGCGGCTTCATGACCGCCCGCGTCACGCTGGGCCTGGTGCTGCTGCTGATGCAAAGCACCATTTACGTCCTGGGCAACACCCAGGACACCACGCTGATCCTGATTTGCACGGCCTATTTTGGCGCTGCGCTGGGCGTGCGACTGCTGGCCAAGCCACGCGCCTTGGGCAAGGCGCTGGACCTGCAGTGGCTCAGCACCATTGGCGTGGACATTCTGGCGTTCTCGGCACTGCAGTTCATGCAGGGCAGCAGCATCAACTACGCGCCGCTGTTTGCACTGCCGGTGCTGGTGGCCTCGATTTTGGGTTCGCTGCTGATGGCCATGGGCGCGGCCGCCAGCGTGACGCTGTGGCTGTTTGCTTACGCGGCGTGGCTCTCGATCAAAGCCCCGGGGGACTCCACGGCCTACTTTCTTCAAGCAGCGCTGACGGGTGCGGGGTGCTTCAGCATTTCCTTTCTGGCGCACCAAATTGCCAATCGCCTGGCCAATGTGGAACAGCGAGCCCAGCGCAGCCAGTTGGCCGCCCGGGTGCAACGGCTGGTCAATGAGTTGATCATTGAGTCGCTCACCGATGGCGTCATGGTGGTGGACCCGCGCGGCCTGGTGCGCGCCGCCAACCCAGCCGCACGGCGGCTGATTGGCCCCGAGCGGGTGCTGCGGGACAACACCTTTGACCTCGCCGCACGTGCGGGTTGGCAAGGCCTGATAGACCTGATGCAGAGCAGTTTTGCCAAGAACACCCCCCAGCGCTCGGATGTGACCATTCACCACCGGGGCCAAGGCCCCCGGAGCGTGCAGGTGCGCACCCAACTGACCGAGTCCCAGGAGGGCGGCACCGAGAGCCTGTGCGTCATGTTTCTGCAAGACCAGCGGGAAATGGAAGCGCGCATGCGCACCGAAAAACTGGCCAGCATGGGCCGCATGTCGGCTGCGGTCGCCCATGAAATTCGCAACCCGCTGGCGGCCATTGCCCAAGCCAATGCCCTGCTGGACGAAGACCTGAGCGACCCAAAGCAACGTCAACTGACTGAAATGGTCCGACAAAACGCCCTGCGTCTGGCCAAAATTGTGGACGAAGTGCTGGATATTTCAAGGGTTCAACACCAGGAACTCACCGCCACCGCCGTCAACTTGAACGAGGCCATAGAACGAATTTGCCTGGACTGGCAAGCTCAAACCGCCAGCCAGGCCATGCTGGACCTGACACTGGCACCCGACTCGCCGCTGGTGAAGTTTGAAACCGAACACCTGCGCCGTATTTTGGTGAACTTGCTGGACAACGCGCGGCGCTACGCCAGCCGACAACCGCACGCCATGCAAGTCACAGTCGGCCAGTCCGCCATGGGGCAATCCTATTTAAGCGTATGGAGCGACGGCGCGCCCATGGACCAGTCGGTTGAGCGCCATTTGTTTGAGCCGTTTTTCTCATCCGAGAGCCGCTCCAGTGGCCTGGGTTTGTACATTTGCCGGGAGTTGTGCGAGGGCCATGGGGCCGCCATCGCCTACTACCGGGCGCCGCGTCAAATGGGTACCAACACGCAGGACGGCAATGAATTTTTGGTCACCTTTCAGTCCGCACCCGTCCATCTGGCCGGCGGCCTGACGGGTGACAATACGGCGTTAACACCATGGCCTCACACACAACGCTGATTCCCGCCCAGATTCTGGTTGTCGACGACGAACCGGATTTGCGCACGCTGTACGAACTGACCTTGCTACGCGAGGGCTACCGCGTCGAGACGGCTGAAAACGTGGCGCAGGCCCTGACGCACCTGGCCGAGCGGCGGTTTGACGTGGTCATCACCGACATGCGCCTGCCCGATGGCTTGGGCATGACCGTGATCCAAGCCCTGCGGGCGCAACACCGCAAGGAGCGATGCGTGGTCATCACCGCCTACGGCTCGGCAGAAAACGCCGTGGAGTCACTCAAGGCCGGCGCGTTTGACTACCTGACCAAGCCCGTGGACCTGAAACAATTTCGCGCCGTGATTGCCTCTGCCGTGCAAGACACGCCACCCGCAGACCACCGCGTCGATCGGTCAAGCCAGTTCATTGCCCTTGACGCGTCCACGGCACCCAGCAGCCTGGGCGCCGCCGCGCTGCAGCGGCTGGTCGGTGATTCCAATGGCATGCGCCTGGTCAAGGAGCGCATCGTCAAGATTGCGCGCAGCATGGCACCGGTGCTGGTCACTGGCGAATCGGGCACGGGCAAAGAGCTGGTGGCCAACGCCATTCATGCCAGCAGCCACCGTGCCACTGGCGCACTGGTGGCGGTGAACTGCAGCGCGATCCCTGAGCACCTGCTGGAAGCCGAGTTTTTTGGTGCCAAAAAAGGCGCCTACACCGGGGCCACGCAAGACCGTGACGGTTTTTTCCAGGCCGCTCGGGGCGGCACCTTGTTTCTGGACGAAATTGGCGATCTGCCGCTGGCCATGCAGTCCAAGCTGCTGCGGGCGATTCAGGAGCGCTGCGTGCGCCCGCTGGGCTCACCCCAAGAAATGCCGGTGGATGTGCGCATCATCAGCGCCACGCACAAAGACCTGGCCGCTGAAGTCCAGGCCGGGCGCTTTCGCCAGGACCTGTATTACCGCCTGAACGTGATCGAAATCGTGATTCCGCCCCTGCGCGAGCGGCGTGAGGACTTGCCCTTGCTGTGCCAGGCCTTGCTCAAGCGCATCGCCCATGAGTCCGGCATTGCGGTGCCGGTGCTGTCTGCTTCGGTGCTGCACCAGTTGGCTCACGACCCACTGCGGGGCAATGTACGCGAGCTGGAAAACCTGCTGCACCGCGCCGTAGCCTTGAGCGATGAAGACGACCTGCAAATCGAACCGTCGGTGCGCCAACCCCTGATGCTTGAACCCGCTTTTGCCAGCACCACTGCGGCCCCCCTGGAGGACGAGCCCATCACCATTCCCAGTGACTTGCAAAGCCACCTGGACAGCCAGGAGCGCGACATTTTGGTACAAGCCCTGCACGAAACAGGCTTTAACCGCACGGCTGCGGCAGCCCGACTGGGCTTGAGCCTGCGTCAGATCCGCTACCGCATTGCGCGTTTGAACATTGACATGCCCCACAGCAGCGAGGCCCCTGATGAACCCGCCTGAACCAAGCTGCCCCACTTCACTGTGGCGAGATGGCTGGTACCAATTCGCCGGCCGGGTGCCCTCGCCCAATTTCGGTCCACGTCCGATGGCCGCGCGGATTGACCTGATCGTGGTCCACGCCATCAGCCTGCCGCCAGGGCAGTTTGGCGGTGACGAAGTCCAGCGCCTGTTCACCAACACGCTGGACTGGAATGCACACCCGTATTTCAAAAGTATTGAAGGCATGCAGGTATCGGCGCACTTTTTTATCCGCCGTAATGGAGACTTGTGCCAATTTGTCAGTTGCGACCAGCGTGCCTGGCATGCCGGTGCATCACGCTATCGCGGACGCGACAACTGCAACGATGACTCCATCGGCATTGAACTCGAAGGTATCGACGGTGGTGCCTTTGAAGAAGCGCAGTACGAAACGCTGGCCAGCGTGTGTGCGGCCTTGCTGCAAAACTACCCGATTGCCCACCTGGCCGGCCATGAACATGTGGCGCCAGGCCGAAAAAAAGACCCCGGAGATGGCTTTGACTGGCGTCATTTGCAACAATACACGGGCTTGGAATCGCGTTATTTCCCTGAAACCAAGTGCTTGTAGCCACTGGATTGCCGGCCTTGTTCGCCAATTTGCAACACCTTGAAACAGAGGTAATTGACCTGTTCACAGGTGAATCAACGGCGAATTCAAAAATACCACCCGACCTCCGGATACACTACCGGTAGTGGCTTGCCAACCCCAGAGACACCATATATAGTGTGCTCTGCCGATTCAGACTGGACCGATCAAAAGCAGATTCGGTCCCACCCGCCGTGCTCTCAGAGCCCACCCATTGCAGCTAAAGACGAGGTCATCCATGCAAACTTTATCCAATACCGCGCCCACGCCGCTAAGCCAGGCGCCCGCGCACCTGCGCAGCGAGGCCGACAACACGACGACCGCCAGCGCCTTGAGCCACTACCAGATCATTCGCCGCAACGGTGCCGTGGTGCCATTTGAGCCCAACAAGATTGCCGTGGCCATGATGAAGGCGTTTTTGGCCGTGCATGGCACCCAAGGCGCCGCCTCAGCCAGCGTACGGGAAACGGTCGATGTGTTGACCCAGGGCGTGATTCGCGCCTTGATGCGCTCGCGGCCCGGTGGTGGTACTTTTCACATTGAAGACGTCCAGGATCAGGCCGAACTCGGGCTCATGCGCGGCGGTCACCATGAAGTGGCACGGGCTTACGTGCTGTACCGCGAAAAGCGCACCCAGGAACGCGCCACCAAAATCATTCAGGAAACGCCAGTCGCTCCCGCGCTGCATGCGCTGGACAACGGCCAGCGCATCGTGCTGGACCTGAACCGGCTCAAAGGCATCATTGAAGCCGCTTGCGCGGGACTGGGCGCGGACATCAAGCCCGAGCCCATCATGGCGGAGACCATGCGCAACCTGTACGACGGCGTGCCGATGGACGAGGTGTACAAAGCCTCCGTTTTGGCGGCGCGTACCCTGATCGAAAAAGACCCCGACTACACCTACGCCACCGCTCGCCTGCTGTTCCACACCATGGCCAAAGAAGCGCTGGGCAAGGACGTCGCCCAAGCCGATATGGCGCAAGCCTACGTGGACTACTTTCCCGGCTTTATCCAGAAGGGCGTGGACAACGAGCTGCTGGACGCCAAACTGCTGCAATTCGACTTGGCCCGCTTGGGTGCAGCACTCAAAGCCAGCCGGGACTTGCAATTTGACTACCTGGGTCTGCAAACTCTGTATGACCGCTACTTTTTGCACGTGGGAAAAACCCGCATCGAGTTGCCGCAAGCCTTTTTCATGCGCGTCGCGATGGGCCTGTCGCTCAACGAAACCGACCGTGAGGCACGTGCCATTGAGTTTTACGAAGTGCTGTCGTCGTTCGACTTCATGTCGAGCACGCCCACGCTATTCAACAGTGGCACTTTGCGCTCACAACTGTCGAGCTGCTACCTGACGACCGTGCCCGACGATCTTGACGGCATTTACGAGTCGATCAAGGAAAACGCCCTGCTGTCCAAGTTTGCCGGTGGTCTGGGCAATGACTGGACGCGAGTGCGCGCGCTGGGCTCGCACATCAAGGGCACCAACGGCGAGTCACAAGGCGTGGTGCCTTTCCTCAAAGTCGTCAACGACACGGCCGTGGCAGTGAACCAGGGCGGCAAGCGCAAGGGCGCGGTCTGCACCTACCTGGAAACCTGGCACCTGGACATCGAAGAGTTTCTGGAGTTGCGCAAGAACACGGGTGACGATCGCCGCCGCACCCACGACATGAACACCGCCAACTGGATTCCTGACCTGTTCATGCGCCGCGTCATGGAAAAGGGCCAGTGGACCCTGTTCTCCCCCAACAACGTGCCCGACCTGCACGACAAGTTCGGCATCGAGTTCGAGAAAGCCTACGTGGCTTACGAACAGAAGGCCGCCAGTGGCGAACTCAAGCCCTCACGCACGCTGCCCGCAGCGGACCTGTGGCGAAAAATGTTGACCATGCTGTTTGAAACCGGTCACCCCTGGATCACGTTCAAGGATGCTTGCAACGTGCGTTCGCCCCAACAGCACGTGGGCGTGGTGCACTCCAGCAATCTGTGCACCGAGATCACCCTGAACACCAGCGACACCGAAACTGCGGTGTGCAACCTGGGTTCGGTGAACTTGCTACAGCATCTGAAAGACGCCCCCAATGGTGCCAAGGTGCTGGACCATGCCAAACTGCAAAAGACCATCACCACGGCGATGCGCATGCTCGACAACGTCATCGACATCAACTATTACGCTGTCAAAAAAGCACGTGACTCCAACGTGCGCCACCGCCCGGTGGGCTTGGGCCTGATGGCCTTCCAGGACAGCCTTTACGAGTTGCGCATTCCCTACGCCAGCGATGCGGCCGTCGCCTTTGCGGACGAGTCCATGGAAGCGATTTGCTACTACGCCTACTGGGCCTCCACCGAACTGGCCCGCGAACGCGGCCAGTACGAAAGCTACAAAGGCTCGTTGTGGGATCAAGGTGTCTTGCCCATCGACACCCTGGACATGCTGGCGCGTGAGCGCGGTGGGTATGTAGACGTCGATCGTTCATCCCGACTGAATTGGGACGCCCTGCGCCAGAAGATTGCCCAAGACGGTATGCGCAACTCGAACTGCACCGCCATTGCCCCCACGGCGACCATCTCCAACATCATTGGCGTGGATGCCTCCATTGAGCCTTGCTTCGGCAATCTGTCGGTCAAATCAAATCTGTCGGGTGAGTTCACCATCATCAACAGCTACCTGGTGCAAGACCTGAAACGCCTGGGCCTGTGGGACGATGTGATGGTGATGGACCTGAAACATTTTGACGGCTCGCTGAGCCCGATTGATCGGGTGCCCGCCGACATCAAAGCCTTGTACGCCACAGCGTTCGAGGTGGAAACCCGCTGGCTGGTGGAAGCTGCGTCGCGTCGCCAGAAATGGATTGACCAAGCCCAGTCACTGAACATCTACATGGCTGGCGCGTCGGGCAAAAAACTGGACGACACCTACAAACTGGCTTGGGTTCGGGGCTTGAAAACCACTTACTACCTGCGCACCATGTCCGCCACCCACGTCGAAAAATCGACGGTGGCAGCGGGCCGCATGAATGCTGTGTCGTCGGGCAGTGCAGCGCCCGCGACGTCTTCAGGCATGAGCGCGCTGGATGCGGCAGCCGCTGCCGCACAACTGCAAATGGCGTCGGGACCCGCCACGGATGTCAAGTTTTGTGGTGTGGACGATCCGACCTGCGAGTCTTGCCAATAACGCTTTTGAATGTGGTGGACGATGCTGATCCACCACAGTCAACAACACCCACGAACACCGATCTGAATGAACACTTTTCATTTCACTTTGCTGCTCTCATAATCTACTGATTGGAATAATTTATGTTGACCTGGGACGAAGAAGTCAAACCCTCTGCGCAATTGCCTCAAGCACTCGGTCAGCTTGCCGAACCCGTGCCTGAATCGGTCGTTTCCAATGCACCCCGACGCGTCAATGCGGCCGACAAACGCATCATCAACGGCAAGACCGATGTAAACCAACTGGTGCCCTTCAAGTACAAGTGGGCGTGGGAAAAATACCTGTCAAGCTGTGCCAACCACTGGATGCCGCAAGAGGTCAACATGACACGCGACATCGCCTTGTGGAAAGACCCCAATGGCCTGACCGAAGACGAGCGTCGCATCATCAAGCGCAACCTCGGTTTTTTTGTGACGGCGGACTCCTTGGCCGCCAACAACATTGTGCTGGGAACCTACCGCCACATTACGGCACCGGAGTGCCGGCAATTCTTGCTGCGTCAAGCCTTCGAAGAGGCCATTCACACGCATGCCTACCAGTACATTGTTGAATCACTGGGACTGGATGAGAGCGAGATCTTCAATGCCTACAACGAAGTCAAATCCATTCGTGACAAAGACGAGTTCTTGATTCCCTACATCCAGGCCATCATGGACCCGGACTTCAAGACGGGCACCCATGAAACCGACCAGACACTGTTGAAATCGCTGATCGTCTTTGCATGCCTTATGGAAGGCTTGTTCTTCTACGTCGGTTTCACGCAAATTTTGGCGCTGGGTCGACAAAACAAAATGACTGGTGCGGCCGAGCAGTACCAATACATCTTGCGTGACGAATCCATGCACTGCAACTTCGGCATTGATTTGATCAACCAACTGAAACTTGAAAACCCACAGCTGTGGACCGCAGAATTCAAAGCCGACATCAAGGCTCTGTTTGAAGAAGCGGTTGAACTGGAATACCGCTACGCTGAAGACACCATGCCACGCGGCGTCCTGGGCATGAACGCGTCCATGTTCAAAGGCTATCTGCGCTACATTGCCAATCGCCGTGCCACCCAAATTGGCCTGGAAGCCCTGTTCCCGAACGAAGAGAACCCCTTCCCCTGGATGAGCGAAATGATCGACTTGAAGAAGGAACGAAACTTTTTTGAAACCCGTGTCATTGAATACCAATCGGGCGGCGCCCTGTCGTGGGACTGAGCCCAGAATGACTTCCCCAATTTCACAAACTGCCGAGTGCCTGTGCCAGGCTCCTCCCAGTTTGCGAACCCAAATTCATGGTGCTGGGATTCAGCCCAACACCATGAATCGCTTCGTGCACTCCGAACCGCATGAAGTGCTCTTTGCAAATTGATCAAGGAGATAAATAAATGGCAACTGCAAAAAAACCGGTCGCAAAAAAGACCGCTCCCGCTAAAAAAACACCTGCGGCACCTAAAGCAGCGCCCGTCAAAGCGGTAGCCGCCAAGAAGGCCGCACCCACCCAAAAAGCCGTAATCGCTAAACCAGTTGTGGCCAAAAAAGCGGCGCCAGCCAAGCCTGTGGCTACCGCTAAAAAGGCCGCGCCTGCAAAAAAAGTGGCCGTGAAAAAAGTTGAAGTCGCTAAAAAACCAGTAGCAGCCAAAAAAGCTGCACCAGCCAAGACCACCAAGGTTGTCGCACCCGCTAAAAAGGCAGTCGCTGCAAAAAAAGCAGTGGTCGCCAAGAAACCTGTGGCCAAAAAAGCAGCACCCAAAGTCGTTGCAAAAAAACCAGTGAAGGCACCGGCAAGCAAGGCAGCCGCCGTCGCACCAGCGCAAACCACCTTGAATCCTCAAGCGGCCTGGCCCTTTCCAACCGGCAAGAAACCTTAAGTCACCTCGACGCTCACCGAAAAAACCCGATGTTTCACCACGTCGGGTTTTTTCATGGGCCAATCAGTCGCCCGGCGATATCAGGGGTAAAAAGCCAACAGGCGATAACCCGCCATCGCTTGCGATGTGGCGTCCAACTTCACCAAAAACGTGGCCTCCACTGGCCGCGCGAGGCCAGCACCCAGGGTGCCGGGCAGCGCACCCAATTCATCAGGCAACACGACGCGTCGCAACACGGGCTGATCAAGGGCGTCGGTCAGCGTCAACTCCACCGCGGGCATGGCCAGCGACATGCCAGACGTATTCTTCAATGTGAAACTCAACCGATAAGTTTCACCCTGAATCCTGGCAAATGAAGAGCTCTCGATCACCACGGACTCAATACGTTGCACCGGCGACAACGAACACCCAAACGGCGCACAAAAATCCACCAGCCAAGGCGTCAGCCGCGGCTCATGGGCAGCCAGACGATTGCGCTCATTGAAAATAAATTGCCCGGCCAGGGTTAACAGCAATATCAACACGAGTAGGCTCATCCCAACGCGAACTAACGGCCTGTGCCAGGCCGAGTGAGCACTTTCAGAGCGTAAAAATGAAACATCTGCAGGGTGAATGGCGTCCGGCTCCGATCCCGGCACCACCTGTCCGGCCCCGGTCTCAAACGCCGACTCGATCTTTGCTTCAGACTCTGGCAAATTGGCCGTTGAAGGCAACACATCCGGGACAAGCAAATCCGTTGACGCATGAGACCCGTCCAAGGATTTCGGCTTGTCGCCGAAATCAAGCTCTACCCGGGGACTGTCAGCACTTTCAATTTCGATTTCGCTGAAATCGAGATCAAGATCGAGAAACTGAGACGTAACGGCTGGCGTGTCGCTGGACGGCGTGGATTTAGACGCAGGCTCTGGCTCCACAACGAGTGGCACGGGAGGCGGCGGCAGATCTTTGACTAAATGCGCCGAAGCGTCAAACACTTCATCGCACTGCCCGCAGCGCACCCACCCTTCAGAAATCCGGAGCTGGTCAGGAACGACCTTGAACAAGGTCTCGCAGGCGGGACAACGGGTAATCAGGCTCATGATGGGCAGACTTCTAAACCCTGCCAGCGATCCGTCAGCGCCGGGCCGTCATCAGAATCCAGCCCTCTTGCTGGTCTGCAACCACCAGTTGGCAGTACGGCGCATACGCCGCCTGCAACTCTTCGGCCTGGCGCTCCAAAATGCCGGCCAGCACCAGCGCACCGCCTGGTGCTACCCGCGACCACAACAGCGGCGCCAGCACCTTCAAAGGCGTTGCCAAAATATTGGCCAGCACGGTTTGATACTGGCCCGACACGGCATCAGGCAAGCCAGCGTTCAAGGTCACCTGATTTGCATCCGCATTCAACACGGTCGACTCAACTGCAGCCGTATCGATATCGACGGCATCAATGGCCAGCGCACCATGCTTGGCGGCACCAATAGCCAAAATGCCGGAACCACAACCATAGTCCAGAACGCGTCCCAAAGCGCCAGCGGTTTGACCTTGCTGCGCAATCCAGCGCAAACACATGCGCGTGGTGGGGTGGGTTCCCGTGCCAAAGGCCAGCCCAGGATCCAGACGAATCACGGTCTGGGCCTGCTCAGGCGGCTCGTGCCAGGTTGGCACAATCCAGAAGCTCGGGGTGATCTCCACCGGTGCAAACTGCGACTGCGTCAATCGCACCCAATCCTGCTCAGGCAGGTGCTGCACGCCCAGCAACTGGCAATCCGCAAAAAAGTCCTGCGCTTGCAACAAGGCCAGCGCCTCTTGCGCCAAAACCTCAGATTCATACAAGGCAATCACCCGCGAACGCTGCCAGCCGTCCTTGGGTGGCGGCATGCCGGGTTCACCGAACAGCGCCTGTTCGGCGTCAGTTTGCGCATCGGCGTCTTCGACGCTGACGCTCAAAGCGTCCAGCGCATCCAACGCATCGCTCAGGACTTCGACCCGGTGCTCCGGGCACATCAAACTCAGTTCAAACATGCAAGCCCTGGGTTAGCGTTTGTGTTGGCTCAGCCACTCTTCGAGGTAGTGAATATTGGTGCCGCCCAGCATGAACTTGGCATCCACCATCAACTCCCGGTGCAGCGGAATATTGCTGTTAATACCCTCCACCACCATTTCACCCAAAGCCGTACGCATGCGGGCCAGAGCCTGCTCGCGGGTGTCGCCATGCACAATGATTTTGCCAATCATCGAGTCGTAATTTGGCGGCACAAAATAGTTGGTGTAAACATGGGAGTCCACCCGCACACCGGGCCCACCTGGCGCATGCCACATGGTGACGCGACCCGGCGACGGCACAAACTTGTACGGATCTTCCGCATTCACCCGGCATTCAATGGCATGGCCGCGGATCTCGATTTGGCGTTGCGTGAACGGCAGTTTTTCACCAGCGGCCACCATGATCTGGGTCTTGACGATGTCCACACCCGTGATCATCTCGGTCACCGGGTGCTCCACCTGAACGCGGGTATTCATCTCGATGAAATAAAACTCGCCGTCTTCATAGAGAAACTCAAAAGTGCCGGCGCCGCGGTAACCGATCTTTTTGCAAGCCGCGACACAACGCTCGCCCACCCGCTCAATCAGCTTGCGGGGAATACCGGGGGCCGGAGCTTCTTCCAGAATCTTCTGATGGCGACGCTGCATGGAGCAGTCGCGCTCACCCAGATAAACCGCGTTCTTGTGCTTATCAGCCAGAATCTGAATTTCAATGTGGCGGGGATTCTGGAGAAACTTCTCCATGTACACCGCCGGGTTGCCGAATGCAGCACCAGCCTCGGCTTTGGTCATGGCCACCGCATTGATCAGCGCAGCTTCGGTGTGCACGACACGCATGCCACGACCACCGCCACCGCCCGCAGCCTTGATGATGACGGGGTACCCCACCGCCTTGGCAATGCGACGGATTTGCGCTGGATCGTCGGGCAACTCACCTTCAGAACCGGGCACACAAGGCACCCCGGCGCGAATCATGGCCTGCTTGGCCGACACCTTGTCGCCCATGATGCGAATGGACTCGGGCGTGGGGCCAATGAACTGGAACCCGCTTTTCTCGACCCGCTCGGCAAAATCAGCGTTTTCGCTGAGAAAACCATAACCGGGGTGAATGGCTTCGGCGTCGGTCACTTCAGCTGCCGAGATGATGGCGGGCATGTTCAGGTAGCTCAGCGCTGACGGCGCCGGGCCAATGCACACCGCCTCCTCGGCCAGCTTGACATACTTGGCTTCGCGGTCAGCCTCGGAGTAAACCATCACGGCCTTGATACCGAGTTCGCGACACGCGCGTTGAATTCTGAGGGCGATCTCGCCCCGATTGGCGACCAGGATTTTCTTGAACATGGGCTTGGCTACTCTGTATCAATCAGTCAATCAGGAACAAGGGCTGTCCGTACTCAACCGCCTGACCGTTGTCGCAGAGAATTTTGGTCACAATGCCGGCCTTGTCAGCTTCAATTTCATTGAGGATTTTCATGGCTTCAATGATGCAGATGGTGTCACCCACCTTGACTGCATCACCCACCTCGACAAAGGACTTGGCACCCGGTGAGGCCGACCGGTAGAACGTACCAACCATGGGTGACTTGACTGTGTGGCTGGTCACCACGGGCTCCACCACAGTGGCAGACTCCACAACCGCTGCGGGCATAACCGGTGCGGCTGCCGGGGACATCATCACGCCGGGCGCATAGTGCTGAACCATGGCACCGCCACCTTTGACGATGCGAACCTTGCCTTCTGCTTCCGTGATTTCAAGTTCAGACACATTTGATTCCGACACCAGGTCGATCAAGGTCTTCAGTTTTCTTAAATCCATGAGATCTCCAACTAACTTTAAGTAATGAGCGCCGAATTTACCCTAAATTTAACCAAAGGCAGCCAAAACCCGAAAATCTCACAGCCACGCCCGCCTGCAGAAAGTCACTTAAGGGTGCTCCAAGCCTGCAAATCCTCGGGCGAAACCTTACCCATTTTACGTTGAGCCACCAAGCCGTCGGAACCCAACACGACCGTGAACGGTAGCCCGCCCGTGAGGTTGCCCAGCGCTTTTCCAAGATCGACCCCCGCCAGACCTGCCAACGCCACCGGAAAAGTAACCGGGTCGCGGGCCAAAAACCGGTTGACCGGATCACGCTGATCCACCGCCAAACCAAGCACTTGCCACCCTTTTCCCGAATTTTCAGCGTAAAAGCGACTCAATAAAGGCAGCTCCTCGACGCAAGGCGGACACCAGGTGGCCCAAAAGTTCAACAAGAGTGGTTTGCCACGAAACGTGGCCATCCGCAATTGCCCACCGTCAGGCGTCGCAAAATCCAGCGCCCATAGCGCCGCCTCCGCCGCTGGCGTGATGGGCTGCGGTTGGTACCGGCGCAAAGCCACGCCCGCCCCTGCCAAAGCAGCCACGCCGGCTACCCCGCCCATTAGCCATGCACGACGATTACGCGTGGGCAGCTCCGCCAACGCGGAAGTTGAGTCTTGTTCAACCATGTCAATCCTTTGTTGTGCTGTCAATCAGCCGCTGCACAGCCATCAGGTCACCCCGCGGCGAACGGCCTTTGAGATCAGGCCGCAGCGCGCCGCGCACGTCATCGTGGTCATACACCATCAAATGCACACCAATCTCTTCTTCCAGTTCAGGGCAAAACGCGTGCACGCTCAAGGCCTCGACGGATTCGCCATGAAACCCGGTGACCGTGTGAGGCGCGTAGCTCACCTGATGGTCAATCAACGCAATTTCGGCTGATTTGCTGTCATCACAAAACAATTGGATGTAAATATCAGACAAACGTGTCGCGGTGCCATGCCACACGGCACCCCCCAGGTGCGGCCGAAACTCGGCCAGGCGCGCCATCCAGACGGTCGCCAGCCGGCGCAAGGCCAGCAACTCACCCGGTTGGGTGTCGGCACAAAAAAGCGCGATGTACTCACGCACCTCATCTTCAATCTCATCATTGCCGGGCAAAGCCGTGCGGGCGGGCAAACCCAGCTGCTTCACCGCGCGGCGTTTGGCTGGGCCGTATTCCAGCCCTTCTTCCACCACCAGGCGGGCGGCTGTGCAGGCAATTTCTGACTTTAGGGTGTCCATAGGCCGCCATTTTGCCCTGATTGCGTCAGCCTAGAATCCGGGCATGCACATACACATTCTCGGGATTTGCGGCACTTTTATGGGCGGCTTGGCCGCGTTGGCGCGCGAAGCAGGCCACAAGGTCACGGGCTGCGACAGCGGCGTTTACCCGCCCATGAGCGACCAATTGCGCGCGTTGGGCATTGAGCTGATGGAAGGCTTTGGCGCTGACCAGCTTGCACTGCAACCCGACATGTTTGTGGTGGGCAATGTCGTCAGTCGGGCGCGCTTGCCCGATGGCAACCCCAAATTCCCTTTGATGGAAGCCATTCTGGATGCTGGCTTGCCCTACACCAGCGGCCCGCAATGGTTGTCTGAACATGTTTTGCAGGGCCGGCATGTGATTGCCATCGCCGGCACCCACGGCAAAACCACCACCACCGCCATGACGACCTGGATTCTGGAACACGCCGGTCTGCAACCGGGTTTCCTGGTCGGAGGTGTGCCTTTGAATTTTGGTGTGTCGGCGCGCCTGGGTGGTGGGGCGGCACAGGGCTTTGCGCAGGTCAAGGAGGAGACCGCAAAGTGGGCGGGGGACACGGAGCAAAACCCTGAGCCACCCCGCCACCCGGTCTTTGTGATCGAAGCCGATGAATACGACACCGCCTTCTTTGACAAGCGCAGCAAGTTTGTGCACTACCGGCCCCGCACGGCCGTGCTGAACAACCTGGAGTTTGACCACGCCGACATTTTTGACGACCTGGCGGCCATTGAACGGCAGTTTCATCACCTGGTGCGCACGGTGCCCAGCACCGGCCGGGTAGTGGTCAACGGGCTGGAAGAAAGCCTGGCGCGCGTACTGCATACCGGCTGCTGGAGCGAGGTGTGCAGTTTTGGCGCTGCGGTGAGCGACTTCACCGCGCAAGGCGAGCCACATGACTTTGACGTGCTGTACCAGGGCCAAACGGTGGGCCATGTGACCTGGGGCTTGAGCGGCACACACAACCAGCTCAATGCCCTGGCGGCCATCGCGGCGGCCCAGCATGTGGGGGTGTCGCCCCAAGTGGCCGCCAGCGCCCTCGGGCATTTCGAGAACGTGAAACGCCGCATGGAAGTGCGCGGCGTGGTGCAACGCCCCACCGGCAACATCACCGTCTATGACGACTTTGCCCACCACCCCACCGCCATTCGGACCACGGTGGATGGCCTGAAACGGCGCCTAAAGCCCAATGAGCGCATCCTGGCCATCTTTGAGCCACGCTCCAACACCATGAAGCTGGGCGCCATGAAAGCGCAACTGCCCTGGAGCCTGGAACAGGCCGACCTGGCGTTTTGCCACAGCGGCGGTTTGGGCTGGGATGCGGTTGAAGCCTTGGCCGGCATGGGCGAGCGTGCCCAAGTGGCCGACACCATCGAGCAACTGCTCGCACAAGTCATCTCGCAAGCCCGCCCCGGTGACCACTTGGTGTGCATGAGCAACGGGGGCTTCGGTGGCATCCACCCCAAGCTCCTGCAAGCACTACAAAATAAATAGCTACTCAGGCAACATGGACGGGGGCTAGAGGCCTAAAAGGCTTAAAAAAACCCCGGCCCAGTCAGTTTAGCGTGCGCGACGTGCCGCGACAGCTTGCGACAGCACCTCCAGAGAAGCCAACGAATCATCCCAGCCCAGGCAAGCGTCGGTGATGCTCTGGCCGTAGGCCAGCTTGGCGGCATCGTCTTTGCCCGGTGTGAACTTTTGGGCGCCGGCCTTCAGGTGGCTTTCCACCATCACCCCAAACACACTGGTTGAGCCGCCGGAAATTTGAGCGGCGATGTCTTTGGCCACCTCCAACTGCTTCTCATGCTGCTTGCTGCTGTTGGCGTGGCTGCAATCCACCATCAGCGTGG
>CAZLRQ010000023.1:0-16880 GCA_964562035.1 uncultured Rhodoferax sp.
AGCGCGTGGGCTACCTGGCCGGCCTGATGAAAGGCATTGGCGTGCAGCATGTGGGCGTGGCCGACACCATTGGCGTGGGCACGCCGCTCAAGGTGCAGCGGGCCATTGAGGCCACGCTGAAACACTACGACTTGAACGACATCTCCGGCCACTTTCACGACACCTACGGCCAGGCGCTGGCCAACACCCTGATCAGCCTGCAAATGGGCGTGTGGCAGTTTGACACCTCGGTGGCCGGGCTGGGCGGCTGCCCTTATGCCAAGGGCGCCACTGGCAATGTGGCCACGGAAGACGTGGTGTACCTGCTGCATGGCATGGGCATCGAGACCGGCATTGACCTGGACTTGCTGATTGACGCGGGCCAGTTCATCAGCCAGTTTTTGGGCCGCAAGCCCAACACCCGCGCCGGCGTGGCCCTGTTCAACAAGCGCGCGGGCTAGGCCGGCATGTGTGGTGCTGAACTGAAACCCTTGCCCGAAGGCGTGCAGCGGGTGGCGCAGGTGCTGCAGGCCCAGGCACACCCGCATGCTCCGGTCATGCTGGACGACGCCGCGCGCACGGCGCAGCAGGCGGCCGACGCGCTGGGCATTGCGCTGGGGCAAATTGCCAAGAGCATCATCTTTCGCCGCAAGCCTGATGGCGTGGCCGTGCTGGTGGTGACCTCGGGCGACCGCCGTGTGGACGAGGCCAAGGTGCAGGCGCTGGTGTGTGCCGAGGGCCAAAAGCTGGGCCGGGCGGACGCCGAGTTTGTCAAGGCTGCCACCGGCTTCTCCATTGGCGGTGTGTCGCCGGTGGGCCACGCCAACCCACCAGTCACGTTGATTGACCGCGAGCTGCACCGTTTTGACGAAATCTGGGCGGCTGCCGGTCACCCGCATGGCGTGTTCAAGCTCAGCCCGGCCGACCTGACGCGCCTGACCGGCGCGCCGGTGGCTGATGTGGTGCTGGCGGTGCAAGCATGACAGTGCTCTCGGATGCTATGCAAAGACTAGCTACTCGTGCAGCACTGGTAAGGGCTGGAGGCCTAAATGATGATAAATCGGTACCTTCGCCCTGTGTTGCCATCTGCCAGATGGATGCCGACCGGGTGCTGTGTGTTGGCTGCCTGCGCACACTGGACGAGCTGCGCCTGTGGAGCACGCTGGACACCGCGGGCAAGCGCGCCGTCTGGCAGCGGATTGAAACCCGCCTGCCTCAACAAAGACCGTGACCGGGACCCCGCCGATGAAGCACATCACTTTCTATCTGGATTTCATCTCGCCCTACGCCTACCTGGCGTTTGAGGCGCTGCCTGTCAGCCTGATGGGCCACAGCTACAGCGTCACTTACAAGCCCCTGCTGTTTGCCGCGCTGCTCAAACACCACGGCCAACTGGGGCCTGCCGAGATTGCCGGCAAACGCGAATGGACTTACCGCCAGGTGCTTTGGCAGGCCAGGGCGCAGGGGGTGGATTTGCACATGCCCGCCGCGCATCCGTTCAACCCGCTGCCTTTACTGCGCTTGGCGGTGGCCTGCGATGCCCAAGGCCTGCCCAACCGCTATGTGTGTGAAACCATCTTCAAACACGTCTGGCAAGGCGGGCTGGACGCCACGGAGGCGCAGCGCCTGCAAGCCCTGACCGATCACTTGGCGCCCAGCCGCGCGCCGCAAGACGACGCAGTCAAAGCGCAGCTCAAGGCCCACACCGACGAGGCCATCGCGCACGGTGTCTTTGGCGTGCCCACCTTTGAGGTGGATGGCAAGCTGTTTTGGGGGCTGGATGCGCTGCCCATGCTGCGGGCCTATCTGGCGGGCGACCCCTGGTTTGACACGGCATGGGACGCCGCTGCAAGCGTGGCGCAAGGCGTGCGGCGTTGAATGATCGGGCTTTATGACTGGCCCGACCCATGCCCAACGCTTTCAACTTCTCGGCTTCGCCCTTTGACTGCCTGACCCCGGACGAGCAGCGCCTGGTCCGCAACAGCGTGGACGTGGCTTACTTTCCGGCAGGTCAGACCATTCTGGACGTGGGCGCCGCACCCACGCACCTGTTCGTCATCATCAAGGGCTTTGTCACCCAGCTCGACGGGCAGGAGGTAGCCACCACCTACGGCCCCGACGATTGTTTTGACGGCCGGGGGCTGGTGGCCGGCAAAGTGAGCAGTCGCTTCGTGGCGGCTGAAGAGGTGGTGGCCTACCAGTTGGCGCACCAGGCCGTGAGCGACCTGATTGCCTCGAACGCCACCTTTGGCGCGCTGCTGTTTTCAGACCTGAGCAACAAGCTCAGCGCTTTGTCAGAGCGGCGCAGCCAGCACGAGTTGCAGTCGCTCACGCTGTCCCGGGTGGACGAGGCGTTTGTGCGCCCGGCCCATGTTGTGGATGCTTTGACGGACATTGTTTCGGTGGTCAAGGTTTTTCAGGCGCAGCGCACGGCCAGCGTGCTGGTGCGCGATACAGCGGTGACGCCGCCGCGCCTGGGCATTTTCACCAACACCGGCTTGCAGCGCGCCATTCTGGACGGCCGCCCGTTGAACGCGCTGCCGGTAGGCGAGCTGAGCAACTTTGACCTGATTCAGGTGCGGGCATCTGACCAATTGGGCGACGCCATGGCCGTGATGCTGCGCCAGCGCGTGCACCGGGTGGTGGTGGTTGGCGACGACGGCGGGGTGACGGGCATTCTGGAGGCACTGGATTTGTTCAGCTTTCTGTCCAACCAGTCGCACCTCATCACCGTGCAGATTGAGGAGGCCAAAGACCTGGCGGGCCTGAGCCAGGCTGCCACCCAGATCACCCGCATGATGGCGCTGCTGTTTCGCAGTGGCTCGCACATTGAACTGATTGCCACGCTGGTGCAGCAGCTCAACGCGCGGCTGTTCGAGCGCGCCTGGCACCTGATCGCCCCGCCTGATCTGGTGGCCAACAGTTGCCTGTTTGTCATGGGCAGCGAAGGCCGGGGCGAGCAACTGCTCAAGACTGACCAGGACAACGCCCTGATCCTGCGCGATGGCTACGTGCCGCCCGCCGACCTGGCAGACATTTGCCAGCGCTTCTCGGGCGCCCTGAGCGACTTTGGCTACCCGCCGTGCCCCGGCAACATCATGCTGAGCAACCCGCAGTGGCGTTTAAGCGCCAGCGACTTTGGCCAGATGACCCGCCAGTGGCTGATGCTGCCCGACGCCGACAGCCTGATGAACCTGGCCATTTTCATGGACGCCCATGCCGTGTGCGGCGACGCGCGTCTGCTGGAAGGCGTGCAAAGCGGCCTGCGCCAACTGGCCACCGACCACGACGCCATGCTGAGCCGCTTTGCTGCTGCCATGGACGCCTTCGGCAGCAGCACCGGTTGGTGGAACCGCCTGCTGGGGCGGGCCGAGTCCGACCAGCACCTCAACCTCAAAAAAGAAGGCATCTTTCCGCTGGTGCATGGCGTGCGCAGCCTGGCGCTGGCCCACCGTGTGCTGGAGACCGGCACCGAACAGCGCATTGCCGCGCTGGTGGCTGGCGGCTGGCTGGAGGCGCCCTTGGGCCACGACCTGACCGACAGCCTGCACTTCTTCATGGGGCTCAAACTCAAGGCCGGACTGGCCGAGCTGGACACGGGCAAACCCGTGACGGGGAGCGTGCATGTGGCCAGCCTCAGCACGCTGGACCGCGACCTGCTCAAAGACACGCTGGGCGTGGTCAAGCGCTTCAAGGCCCTGCTGCGCCAGCGCTTTCACCTGGAGGCGGTGGCATGACCCCACTGCCGCCACCGCTGCGCTGGTGGCGGACCCTCAAGCGCGAGTGGCTGCTCTACCACCTGGGCGACCCGACGTTTCGTTTCATGTTTGAGCCACCTCCGCCCAACGAGTGGGTGGCGCTGGACTGTGAAACCACGGGGCTCAACGTGCGCACCGACGAGATCATTGCCATTGGCGCGGTGCGCATTGTGGGCAACTGCATCATGACCAGCGAGCGCTTTGAGGTGCTGGTGCGCCCGGAGCGCGGCGTGTCGCCCGAGAGCGTGCGTATTCACCGGCTGCGCGAAAGCGACGTGGCCCAGGGCCTGCCGATTGACGACGCCTTGAAGCGCCTGATGCACTTCATTGGCAGCCGGCCGCTGGTGGGCTACTACTTGGAGTTTGATGTGGCCATGCTCAACCGGGCCTTGTTTCCCATGCTGGGGCAGGGCTTGCCGCAAGCCAAGATCGAGGTCTCTGCGCTGTACCACCACTACAAGTTCCGGCAATTGCCGCCTTACCAGCAGCAGGCCAACGTGGACATTGACCTGCGCTTTGCCACCCTGATGGCCGACCTGAACCTGCCGCAACGCGACGCCCATGACGCCATGAACGACGCCGTCATGGCGGCGCTGGCGTTCATCAAGCTGCGGCAACTGGGGGCCTGAGCGGCCATCAGGGCCGCACGGCCTCAGCCGTGCACGGTGCGTGACGGGTAATTCACCACCGAGTCGGACTTTAGCCGCAGGTTCTCATTGGGCAGGGCCTCAACCGATGGGGCTGCGGTGGCCCTCACCTGAAAAGCATCGCTCAACTCCGCCTGGATTCGGGCGACCCGGTCGGCGTACATTTTGGCCAATGCCCCATGGTGCTCTGCGGCCGCCTGGTGCTCAACTTGCCGCACCTGGGCTTCTTCCAGGTAGTCGCGCGACTTGCGAATGTGCTCATCGGCTTGCCGCTCAAATAGATAAAACCTCATAGCGATCTTCTCCCTGCACACGGTTCATGAATGGCACCCTGACCCATGCGCCAAGATGCGGCTTAAGCGGGGCGGGCGATGTCAATGATCAGGGGTGTGTGGCTGAATTTGTTTGCGTCTTGTCAAGCGCCAGGGTTGTCAGAAATTGGTCGAGGGGCAAGGGCCGCCCCACGCAGTACCCCTGAGCCAGATCGCACTGCATCCGGGTCAGATGTTGCAGGGTGGCGTCGTCTTCGATGCCCTCGGCCACCACGGACAGTTGCAGGCTGTGCGCCAGGTCAATGGTGGACTGAATGATGGTTCGGTCACTGTCGTGGCTTGCCATGCCGATGACAAAGGAGCGATCAATCTTGAGTTCCGACACCGGTAAACGGCTCAGGTAGGCCAATGACGAGTAGCCGGTGCCAAAGTCATCAATGGACAGCTTGAAACCCAGTTGCGCCAGCGCATTCAAGGTGGCTTCGGCACGTACCGGGTCGTCCATGATGGCGCTCTCCGTGATCTCCAGGCAAAGCTGCTTGGGCAAGATGCCATGCTGGCGCAAGACCGTGCTCACGCGCTCCGGGAACTTCGGGTCCAGCAAGTCGCGCGCTGAAATGTTGATGGCTATTTGAATGGCGTGACCCAATTGATGAAGCTGCTGGGCCGCCTTGGCCGCGGCGTTCACCACCCACAGGGTGAGCTCACGAATCAAACCGGTTTGCTCTGCAAACGGAATGAACTCGGCCGGCGACACCATGCCGCGCGTGGGGTGTCGCCAGCGCAGCAAGGCCTCTGCGGCCACAGTCTTGCGGGTGCGCAGGCACTGCTTGGGTTGCAGGTGAATTTGCAGCTCACCCAGGCGCAGCGCTTGCCGCAAGTCAGACAGCATGGAGAGTGACAGGTCGCTGTTGGCGTCCAGCGCGGGGGTGTAGCGCAGCAGGGGCAGGGCCAATCGCTTGGCGGCCTGCATCGCCAACTCGGCCCGACTGATCAGGGCGTCTGCCTGGCCGGCATCGTCAGGCCAGCAAGCCAGGCCCAGGTTGATGTCGGCGTCGATGTCTTGGTCGGCCACCACCAAGGGCGTCATGAAGTCCCGAACGATTCGCTCACCCAACTTGTGGGCGGCAAGGGTGTCGGTGTTTTTCAACAAGATGGCGAAGTCATCACCGCCTACGCGGGCCACCATGCCGGTGGTTGCGACCGTCAAGGTCAGCCTATGGGCCACGGCCCGCAGCACCTCGTCGCCCACGGCATAGCCCAGAACGCGGTTGACATTTTTAAAGCGGTTCAGGTTCAAGGTGATGACTGCAAGTGGCGGCCAGCCTTCAGGCCGGCCGATGACCGCCGCCTGCACCGCTTGGGAGAATTGAAGCCGGTTGGGCAAGCCGGTCAGCCGGTCATCAAACGCCAGCCGGTGAATCTCGGCTTGCTGGGTCTGCAGGTTGCTGCGCATGTGCTGAAAGCTGTGCGTCAAACGGCCCAGCTCATCCCCGCATCCGCCGGCCTGCAAGGGTGCATCAAGCACCCCTTGCCCCACCGCCTGGGCAGCGAT
Source organism: uncultured Rhodoferax sp. (assembly GCA_964562035.1). GTDB lineage: Bacteria > Pseudomonadota > Gammaproteobacteria > Burkholderiales > Burkholderiaceae_C > Rhodoferax. The sequence continues at coordinate 6,212 of CAZLRQ010000023.1, forward strand.
GTCCAACGCGCGCAGGGGCTGCGTCACCTGACGCATGGCCCGCCAGCTTGCCAGACCAAACAGGCCCAGGCCCACTACCGTCAGGGCCGCCAGTGTCCATTGCAGCTGGTGAAAAGGCGCCATCACCGCCGTAACCGAACGCAATAAGACGGCTTCGGCCTCACCTTCACGCACATCGAGTTTGATCCGCAGCGTCTCAAACAACTCGCCACTGACCGTCACCCGTGTTTGCTCTGGTCCCAAGGTGGCCAGGCTTTGCGTGTCACCTGCGCTCAGGGTGCTGGCCACCACCCGGGCCCGATCTCCGGGTGGTTTTGAAATCACTGCCATGTGCACTGACAGCAACTGGTGCATGCCATCAATCAAAGACTGGTCGATAGGAAACCCCATCAACACCCAGCCCGACTCTGCGTCGGTCGCCAGCGGTGCCAAAACAAACTGAAATGGCGCCCCGCCGATCAAGGCGAAGGCGCCATGGTGGGGTGTCTGACGCATTTGACGGGCAATTTTTTGCACCGCGACGGCAAAGGCTTCAGGCCCCGAAACGGTCGGGTCAAGGTGCCGCGCCATCTGCGGGTAGGAAACCTCTTGCAGCCAAAATAAAAAGAGCGCGTCAAAGGTGTTGGTGGCCATCACAGCCATCCCGGGGTCCAGCAAGGCCGTGATTTTGGCGCCCACTTGCTGGCCTTTGTCGTCCAGTGCACGCGTCATGGCCGCGTGGTCGGCGCGCTGCATGGCCGATTGAAAGTTGAAATCAGACGCTAGTAAAAGAGCGCCATCGCTCAGCCAGTGGGTGGTCTGGTCCTGCTTGCTGAGCCAGGTCTTTTTGGCGGTCATCAGCTCTTGGTCGATTTGCCGCTGTGCCTGTTCGTTCAGCACGTCGGTCACTGCCACAAACACCACGCTTTGCATCAGTACCAACAGTGCCAGAACAATGGCGAGCATGCGCGGTGCCAGCCCCAGGTCGCGCCAGAGGCGTCGGGCGCGTTGCGACTGTTGCTGCACCAAGGTTTGTGTGGCACTGGCCAGTGGCAGGCAAAGCGCCGTCAGGTCGCTGGTTCGGCGTTGGAGGGTTGTCATGGTGTGTGAACCTCTTTGAGTCATGCCATCACAACGCAGGGGCCCATGATTTATTCCCTGAATTGCATAATTCATGTCATGTTCCGTGTGACCACCACCCTGCTTCTCGCAACCACTGCTGCTCTGCTGACGGCGTGTGCGGCTGGGCCTGGGGCGTTGCAGCGTTTGGGTGATCTGCTTCAAGAAGGTTTAGACAGAAACCCGGTGGTGGCCGCAACGCCGCCCAAGGCGCTCAGGCCCCGCGTCGCCGAGGTGGGTGATGCATTTATTTATGGGCGCACCACGCTGCATCAGGTGCAACGCCAGCGCGGCAGCACCACGGAATGGCGCGTTGGCGAGGACCAGTCTTACAGCACAGGCCCTCACTTTTTTGTGCCGGCACTGTCGCGTCAAAGTGCAGGGCGGCAGATGACCAGCGCGATCGAGGGCGACCCGGGACAGTTGTGGCCCCTACAGCCGGGCAAGCAGGTGCGCTTCACGGAAATCCGGCGGGTCAACCTGCCTTTCGGTTTGCAGCAGAGTGGGGTGGTTCAGTGGGCCTGTGAGGTGGTGGACGCTCGCATGAGTTACGTGCCCGCCGGTGACTTCGAGACGTACCACGTTACTTGCGATGGGCGTGCTGACAGCGTGTGGTTTCCGCGCGAGCGTTTGTCCTGGGATTACGCCCCCGCCTTGGGGCACTACGTTAAACGAAGCTGGTTCAGTGGCAGCGGGCGGCGGGACGCTGTGCTGGCGGCTGCACTGCCCGGCACGCTGGCCACCCCGGAGCGGTTGGCCGCGGTGTTGCAGCGTCTTGCGGCGCAGTAACGGTGTTGGGCCGCTAGCGGCAAGGACCATCCAGGCGCGGCAAACCCCAGCCAAAAACATCGTCTCTTCCGGGCGCGCCTAAATCTTCCAGTTTGATTTGTTGCCCTTGGCGCCATTGCTCGCGTGTTATTTGCTGGTTTTTGAGCGTTTGTGACGCCATGGCCACCAAAAATGGCACGGCAAAAGAGGTGCCGCTGCGACTGGCCGCGGCGTCTGCTTCACCCGGCAGCGTGAGCGCCACCCCGGGTGCGGCAAAGTCGACATGGACTCCGGGCTGGGCGCGTCGGTAAATGCGGCTGTTCCGGTCGATGGCAGTGACACCCATCACAGACGCAAACGCGGCCGGGTACACCGGCGCCGCACCCGGACCACCGTTTCCGGCGGCGGCAAACAGGAGTGCGCCGCGTTCAGTCGCCCGCTGCGTGGCGACCTCAAGAATGCGGTTGTACGGGCCCGCCAGGCTCAAACCGATGACTTCTGCGCGTTGACTCAGCAGCCAGTCCAGGCTGTTGACCAACGCCATGGTGTCCGCCACCACCGCCCCCGAGTTGACTTGTGAAAAAGCGGCAGCGGCCAGAAGCTGTGCTTCTGGCACCAAGCCGTTGCCCAGTCTTGCAGATTGGCCCACCAGCAGAGTGGCAACGGCCGTGCCGTGGTCACTGCCCACCGTGGTTTGAGGCGCGGGCACAAAGCGCTGAACGCGAAGGCTCGCGCCTTTGAGGCTGGGGTGGTTGGCGTTGACCTCGGTGTCCACCATGCCAATGATTTGTTGCCGCCCACAGCGCGTGTTGTCAACCGGCCAGCCCACTTGAGCCCGGGCCTCACAAAGTGAGCCTTCGCAGGGCGCGGCACCTTGGGCTTGCGCGAGCGCATAAAGGTGATGCAGCTCAAACGTCTGCGGGAACTGCGCCGCCAGCACCTGGCGGGCTGTTTGGGCATCAAGTGCTGGCGGCAGACGCAAGCGAATGACCCGCAGCGCCAAGCGGGGCTGTGTGGTGCGCTCAATGACCCGCAGCCCGAGTGCTTGCGCCCTGGCCAGCGCCTGCGGGCTGGGGTTGAGAGCCAAAAGCTCGTTGGAAATAAAGGTGTCTGGCCTGACGGGCAGCTCAGGCTCGACCGGCTCAAAGCCCCCGCCACCCTCGGAAGACGAGCCTGCGGATGATGACGTGCCCGCCGATGTGCCGCCACTGTCGTCACCGCCGTCATCATCTGCCCACGCGGGTGAGGCGCTGAAGGTCGTGAACGCGACCAGGGCCAGCACGCACAAGATCCCCCGGAGCAAGGCTTTGAGCAAATGCGGTGACGAGTGCCTGAACCCACCCATGGCCATGCGCCAGGACGCCGCCGCCACGCCGTGTCGGTGGGGTATGTCAGTGGGGGGCAGAAATAAAACCAAGGCCATAAAAATTCAGGGGGGCAATGTTTCTCTAATAATCCAGCGAATATGCCGAACTGCGACACGCATTACAACAACGACCAGCCTTTGAAAATAGTCCACGGGGGGTGGAATATATTGATCGCTAACACGTTATACCTTCAAGACAATGACCATGAATGACCCCCGCGCTGAGTTGGTGCGTTTGTTGCCCCGGTTGCGGCGGTTTGCTTACGGGCTAACGGGCAACAGTGAGGTGGCCGATGATTTGGTCCAGGCCGGGTGCCTGAAGGCGCTGGAGCGCTGGCACCAGTGGCACGAAGGCACCAGTCTGGCGAGTTGGCTGTTTCGGATTTTGCAAACGACGTGGCTGGATGACTACCGTACCAAACAACGTCAAAAAACAGATGCGGCGACCGACGACATTCTGGAGCTTATGGGTGACGATGGCCGCGTGGTGGTGGAGCAGCGCAGCGAAGCCCGTGCGGTGCGCCGCTTGGTGGCCGCCTTGCCTCCTGAGCAAAGTGCGGTGCTGATGCTGGTCACGGTCGATGGGCTGTCCTACAAAGACGCCGCCGCTGCGCTGGAGGTGCCCATCGGCACTGTCATGAGCCGTCTGGCGCGTGCGCGGGCCCGGTTGGCGCAGGAGTTGAATCAATGAGGAGTGTGTGGTGAACGCAGTTGTTGAGGTCGATGATGAAATGCTGCTGGCCTACCTGGAGGCGCAGCTGGATGACGCCGACTACCCGCGGGTGGAAGCTGCCTTGGCCACCAGCGTGCCGCTGCAAAAACGGCTGCAGGCCCTGGTGGACAGTGGTGAGCAGCTCCGGCGGGCTTTTCATGCCAAGCTGGAAGAGCCTGTTCCGGCATCGCTGATTGCCGCCATCATGGCGGCACCCGACCCCCGCTTGACGCCGCCGGTGCAGAAGCAGTCAGGCGCACGGCGGGTCAGGGTTCAGACCAACTGGTGGGAGAAGGCCAGGCAACTCGTGTCGTGGGTGCAAGCGCCCGCAGCTTGGCCCGCTACCGCGCTGGCCTCCGTGGCCACGCTGGCGCTTGGTGTTTGGCTGGGTCAAAGTCTGCAAACGCAGACGGGTGATCAAGGCGGTCATCTGGCGCGAGGGCAGGCGGTGCCACAAAGCGCGCTGGCGGCTGCGCTGGAACTGGCGCCTAGCGGGCGCATGTTGAAAGCGCCAGACCATCAAATGCAAATTTTGGTTTCTTTGGTCACCCCGGCGGGCCAAGTGTGCCGAGAGTTTGAAACAGCTCAACGCCAGCAGAGCGCGACCACAACACAGGCGGGTGTGGCTTGCCGACACGACAGCGGCGCCTGGAATGTGACCTTCTTGGTCAGCGACACAGTGCCAAATCAAACAGGCGTTGCGCTGTATCGAAGTGCCAGTGACGGGTTGCATCAGGCGATTGATGACTATTTGTTGGCCATGCCTGGCCTGCAGGCGATACCAGCCGCGCGCGAACAGGCCTTGCTGAGTGCCGGCTGGGCCGTTGGCGCAGAAAGCCGCCGCTAAGCGGCTATCGCGCCGCACAAGGCGTTTAACGTTTGTCCCGCGCTTCCTTGCGGTACCAGCCATCGCCTGCTGCGGTGGCACGTTGTATTTTTTCCCGGGCCTTCATTTCTTGTTCTGTTTCGGCACGGACCACGCCTTCCAGCTGTACATCGGCCCGTTTGAAGGGAATCACTTGTACGAGAGGCGTCCCTTTTTCCAAGGTGTACAGACCGTCCTCTCCCACGGCAAAAAAGGGAAAGTTGATGAGTGAGGTGTACTCGTCGGTATCCACCACGCCCGCCGCGATGTCGAACACACCGTTGGGTCGGTTCAGTGGCTGAATGAACAGGCAGCTCCAGCCCTTGGGTGTGCGAATATTCCAGTAGTTGTGAAACTTGCAGGGTGGGCGCGGTTGCAAGGGGTGGCCGGCCACCTGGTAGGCATGGTGGTTGCTGGTCATCGTCCGGTCAAAGTCCCACCCGGTGTTCACGGTCTTGCCTTGATCGGTGATCTCCAGCCGAACGGTCGCCGCCAGCGGAATGATCCAGCCAGTCATCATGGCATCCAAAAATGGCATGCACCGTTTGACGGTGAGGCCGTTGTCGGTGGTGGACACGTGTTGCTTGTCCACCGGTGCCAGGCGCTTGAACCACTCTGGAAGGGCGTCCTTGGCTGGCACAGGTTCGGCAATGACACCCATGTCCTCGGGGGCGCAAAGAAACTCAATGATCGGGGGGGATGAAAGTCGAAACATCGTGGGTCCGGTTCGGTCTTTGGGGCTGGGTGAACAGATGGGGCCACCTTGGCGATGCCCCATCTGATGAAAACAGAGGCTTTAGCGGCTGCTGTTGGAGCTTGAGTTTGACGAACTGTTGGCGCTGGAGTTCGAGGAGCTATTCGAGCTGGAGTTTGAACTGGAATTCGAGCTGGAGTTGGTGCTGCTGTTCGAACTGCTGTTGCTGGACGAATTGGAGGACCCGTTGGCGCTGGAATTGGAAGAGCGGTTGCTGCTTGAGTTCGATGAGCGGTTGCCCGCGTCTTTTCTCAGTCCAACCGCGCCCGCTGCGCTGTTGAGGCCTCGCTCCCATCCCTTGAAAAATTGATGCACTGGCGTGTCGCCACTGCTGTTGCTGGATGAATTCGAGGCGCGATTGCGGCTGCTGTTGGAGGATGTGTTGGAAGACGTGTTGGTGCTGCTGTTGCTGGCTTTGGGCCGCGCCGCTGGGTTGGACAGCGTCGATTTGACAGCGTTGGTTAATTCCTTGACGCGATTCGTGTCCTGTGCTGAGGCGTGGGTGCCGAAGAGCAGGCCAGTGGCGGTGGCGACGATCAGTCGAAAAAAAGGGGCCATGATTTACTCCTGAATGGGTTTAAGTCCTGCCGCTGCCGGCAGATGGGTGCGCGTTATGTTGGACAACGCAACAGACTGACAACGCCCATCGTCGACGCTTATTCCACTCAGGTTGTAAAGAGTCGTAACGCCGTTGTCAAATGGCCCTTGACCAAGAAAAAACCGGGCGCAAGGCCCGGTTGATGGTTTTGAAAACCGGGGGCAGGCCCCCGGTTTTAGAGTCGGCTCTATCAGTGACCCGATGCGCCCGATGCACCGAAGCCGGTTTCCGAACGCACTTGCTGCGCCGGGAAGGCAGCACGCTCTTTGGCCGCGTTGGGGCTGCGGTCGAGAATGGAGAACAGCCAGATACCCACAAAACCAATCGTCATGGAGAACAAAGCGGGTGACGAGTAAGGGAACAAGGCAGAACCTTTGGGGTTGCCCAGCGTCGCTTCCCACACGGAAGGCGAGACCACGGTCAGTGCCACAGACGAGATCAAGCCCAGGAAGCCGCCAATGACCGCGCCCTTGGTGGTGCAGTCTTTCCACAACACGGCCATGAACAGCACCGGGAAGTTGGCCGACGCTGCAATGGCAAAGGCCAATGACACCATGAAGGCAATGTTTTGCTTCTCGAACAAGATGCCCAAAGTCACAGCCACCACGCCCAGCGCCAGGGTAGTGAGGCGAGAAACCTTCAGCTCGGAAGCGCTGTCGGCTTTGCCTTTTTTGATCACCGTGGCGTAAATGTCATGCGACACAGCCGAGGCGCCTGACAGGGTCAGACCGGCCACCACGGCCAAAATTGTGGCAAACGCCACCGCCGAGATGAAGCCGAAGAACACATTGCCGCCCACCGCTTTGGCCACCAGCACCGCCGCCATGTTGGAGGCGCCAGCGCCTCCATTGATGACGCCAGTGATCGTGTTGGCAAACTCGGGATTGGTCATGACCATGGTGATGGCGCCAAAGCCGATGATGAAAATCAGCACATAGAAGTAGCCAATCCAGGTGGTGGCCCACAGCACCGACTTGCGCGCTTGCTTGGCATCTGGCACGGTGAAGAAGCGCATCAGGATGTGGGGCAGGCCCGCTGTACCGAACATCAGCGCCATACCGAAGGAGATGGCCGAAATAGGGTCCTTGATGAAACCACCCGGGCCCATGATGGCCAGGCCAATGGCTTGCGCCTCAGCGGGGGCTTTGCCACCGTTGGCGGCGATGTCGGTCTTGACCTTGACGCCGGCAGCAAACAGCGCTTCAAAGCTGAAGCCAAAGTTGGACATGACCATGAAGGCCATGAAGGAGACGCCCGCCAGCAGCAGCACGGCCTTGATGATCTGCACCCAGGTGGTGGCCGTCATGCCGCCAAACAGCACGTAAATCATCATCAGCGCGCCCACAATCACCACGGCCAGCCAGTATTCCAGACCAAACAGCAGCTTGATCAGGGAGCCGGCACCCACCATTTGGGCAATCAGGTAGAAGGCCACCACCACCAGCGTGCCGGACGCCGCAAAAATGCGGATGGGCTTTTGCTGGAAGCGGTAACCGGCCACGTCGGCAAAGGTGAACTTGCCCAGGTTGCGCAAGCGCTCGGCCATCAGGAAGGTGATGACAGGCCAGCCCACCAGGAAGCCAATGGAGTAGATCAGGCCGTCATAGCCCGAGGCCATCACCGCGGCAGAAATACCCAGAAAAGAAGCGGCCGACATGTAGTCGCCGGCAATCGCCAGGCCGTTTTGAAAGCCGGTGATGCCGCCACCGCCGGTGTAGAAGTCAGCGGCGGATTTGGTCTTGGCGGCAGCCCATTTTGTGATGAACAGCGTGGCAACCACAAAGCCGCCAAACATGCTGATGGCGACCCAGTTGGTGGGTTGCTTTTCGACCTGTCCCAGGTCAGCGCCGGCAGCCATGGCGAGGCCGCAGGCCAGCAGCGCCAGCAGGGCGACGAAGAGTGTTTTGACGGATTTCATTTGGAGACGTCTTTCAGAATGGCCGCAGTCAGGTCGTCAAACTCGCTGTTGGCACGGCGCACATACAGCGCGGTGATCAAAATAGTGAACACAATCACGCCCAAGCCAATGGGAACGCCCAGCGAGGTCACGCCTGCGCCAATGGGTTGTGCCAGAAAAGGCTTGTCAAACGCGATGAGGGCGATGTAGCCGTAATACACGACCATCATCAACAGGGTGAGGCCCCAGCCGAACACATTGCGTTTTTTTCGAAGTTCCAGGTACTTCGGGTGTTTCTGGATTTTGTCGACCACAGGATCACTCATGGCGGCCCCCCTTTGTATTGAATTTGCTGTAGATATTTCAAGGTATGTGCCATCAGCACATGGCCTGATTGTGAAAGCGGGGACTGACCAAGCCCTTACTGATTTTGAGGCAATCAAGCCCGGTGACTGCGATGAACGTAACCGATTGTGTTTTGGTGCCAGTCCTGGATGCGCGGCATTGATAGGGGGCTGGTTGCCGTCAGAGTTCAGTCAGTCTCGCGTTTGATAGTGTGCAGTAGGTGCCGGCTCAGGCGCCCGCGATTCAATGCATTGGGGACATCCATATGGCAACAACTCAGGCAGCCCTGCCCATGAGCGCCGAACATAAAAAAGTGATTTTTGCGTCGTCACTGGGCACGGTGTTTGAGTGGTACGACTTTTACCTGTACGGTGCGTTGGCGGTCATCATTGCCCGCCAGTTTTTCAGCGGGCTGGACGACAGCACCGCCTTTGTGTTCACGCTGTTGGCGTTTGCGGTGGGGTTCTTGGTGCGCCCCATTGGCGCGCTGGTGTTTGGGCGCCTGGGTGACATGATTGGGCGCAAATACACGTTTTTGGTGACGATCCTCATCATGGGGCTGGCCACATTCATTGTGGGCGTCTTGCCCAATTACGACAGCATTGGGGTGGCCGCACCGGTGATTCTGGTGGCCATGCGCCTGTTGCAGGGGCTGGCGCTGGGCGGTGAATACGGGGGCGCGGTCACTTACGTGGCCGAGCACGCACCGCCAGGCCGACGCGGCGCCTACACCGCCTGGGTGCAAGCCACGGCCACGTTGGGTTTGCTGCTGAGCCTGGTGGTGATTTTGGGCACCCGTGCGCTGGTGGGCGATGCTGCATTTGAAGACTGGGGCTGGCGCGTGCCGTTTTTGCTGTCGATCGTGTTGCTGGCGGTGTCGGTCTACATCCGCCTGCGGCTGGACGAGTCACCCGCCTTCTCCCGCATGAAGGCGGAGGGCCGCATCTCCAAGAAGCCTTTGTCCGAGTCGTTTGGGCAGTGGAAAAACCTCAAGGTGGTGTTGGTGGCGCTGCTGGGGCTCACAGCGGGGCAGGCGGTGATTTGGTACACCGGCCAGTTTTATGCGCTGTTTTTCCTGACGCAGACACTCAAGGTCGATGGGGTGACGGCCAGCGTCATGGTGGCGCTGTCACTGGTGATTGGCACGCCGTTTTTCATCTGGTTTGGCGCCTGGTCTGACAGGATGGGCCGCAAACCCTTCATCATGGCGGGTTGCCTGTTGGCGGCACTGACTTATTTTCCGGTGTTTACCGCGCTCACGGCGGCGGCCAACCCGGCCCTGGCGGCCGCGCAGGCGGCGAACCGGGTCACCGTCACCGCCGACCCGGCGCAGTGTTCGTTTCAGTTCAACCCAACCGGCACTGCCCGCTTCACCAGTGGCTGCGACCTGGCCAAACAGGCGCTGGCCAGTGCCTCGGTGAGCTATGACACCGTGGCGGGCACCGTGGGCACGTCCGCCGTTGTTGCCGTGGGCCCCACCCGCATCACCAGTCACAGCGCGCAAGGGCTGACGCCGGGCGAAGCCTTGGCGCAGGCTGAAACCTTCAAGCGGGCGCTGACCGAGGCGCTGGCCCAAGCCGGCTACCCGGAAAAAGCCGACATGACGCAATTTGACAAACCCAAGGTGCTGGCGCTGCTGACCTACCTGGTTTTGTTGGTGGCCATGGTGTACGGCCCGCTGGCGGCCATGCTGGTGGAGATGTTCCCCACCCGCATTCGCTACACCTCCTTGAGCTTGCCGTACCACATTGGCAACGGCTGGTTTGGCGGCCTGCTGCCCACCATGGCCTTTGCCATCGTGGCGCAAACAGGCAACATGTACAACGGGCTGTGGTACCCCATCATCGTGGCGGGCATGACCTTTGTGGTGGGCATGCTGCTGGTGCGGGAAACGCGGGGTGTGGACATCTACGCCAAAGACTGAGCGTGTGAACTAGTCCCCGCCGTGGGATGACCCCATGGGGGTGTTTGTGGGGTGGGACTGCCTAGAATGTTCGGCTCCACAGGAAAGACACCCACCCATGCCCCACGGTCTCATCCGCATACGCGGCGCGCGCCAGCACAACCTCAAAAACCTCGACCTGGACATTCGCACTGGCGAACTCACGGTGGTGACCGGGCCCAGCGGCTCGGGCAAGTCCAGCCTGGTGTTTGACACCCTGTACGCCGAGGGTCAGCGCCGTTATGTGGAAACCTTTTCGGCCTACGCACGCCAGTTTCTGGACCGCATGGACAAGCCGGCTGTGGACAAGGTCGAAGGCGTGCC
>CAZLRQ010000024.1:0-16275 GCA_964562035.1 uncultured Rhodoferax sp.
CCCACGACAAACGGATTAAAAGTCCGCTGCTCTACCAACTGAGCTAACATCCCGTCTCATCAAAAACATGTTTTGTTGAGCCTTAAATTATAGCGTTATTTTTACAGGTTTAGACCTGCCTTTGAAGTTTGATCAAGAACCCATCCTGCAGCACATTGACCGAATGTAGCGGTAACGCTGACCACTGATCCATAACCGTGACAATTAAGTGAACCATCGCCATCAAGCGCACAAGAAGGGTCTGGGGGCATAACAGCTTCGCGGCTAAAAACACAGGCCACACCAATGCTTTTACCCTCCCGCGGGGCACCATGATGCTTTCGCATACGATAGCGAACTTGCGCCAGCAAAGGATCGTGGGTTGTGTGCGCTAGATCACTGATATCGACAAGATGAGCATGGCGCTTTCCGCCAGCAGCGCCCACTGAAATGAACAGCATCTTGGTTTTTTTAGCCCAAGCGAGCATCGTAACTTTGGCATCCACTTTGTCACAAGCATCAATTACGGCACTCACGCCACTCGGGATTAATCTTTCCCAGTTGGTTGAATCGACAAACTCTTCCACACATTCCACATGACACGCCGGATTGATCGCAAGAATCCTTTCTCGCATAGCAAGCACTTTGGCTTGACCGACCGTTGTCGTCAAGGCGTGAATTTGACGGTTGATATTTGATTCTGCAACGTGATCGAGGTCAACAAGGGTCAGGCGTGCCACACCGCTTCTCGCCAAGGCCTCAGCAGACCAAGAGCCAACACCGCCAATACCGACAATGAGCACATGCGCTGATGAAATTCGTTGGGCACCTGCTACGCCGTACAGCCGACTTAGCGCACTGAATTGACGACTCAAATCAGGTTCGGGTGTTTTCTGGGTCACCATGAATGGGGGGCCTGATTCAAATTAACCGGTTTAAACGCCACACTTGGTAGCGTAGGCCCAGCACCGCCCCAGCAATAATTGAGGCCACTGCCACAAAGCTTGTTGCGTTGAGTGTAGAAATACCACTAAGGCCCTGCCCTACTGTGCATCCCATGGCCGTGACACCACCGACCCCCATCAACAAAGCGCCAACCAGGTGATTGGCCAAGTCCTCTGTTCCACCAAAACTCTCCCAGCGAAAGGTTTTGAAAAACAAAGCGCAGAACCAGGAACCAATCATCACGCCCATTACTGAAACGACACCGGTTGTCAGCACGCGGTTTTTATCACTGAAAAACATGAACCATTCCAGAGTGTAGGCCGTTGGCGCTACAAAACTCAGTGCTTCTACCCGCCCTGTGCTGGTGGCAACAAACACCTCTTCCAGTGTTTCCGGGTGTTCAGGAACAAAGCCCAAGGAACCGGTGACCCACCACATGGCGACAACGACACCGCCAATCACCAAGCCTGCCACGATATTGCCTCCGCGTCTGAATTCTGACCCCATCAAAGCCCAGACCAGCAATAAGCAACCCAACACAACCCCGAGCACCAGGGAAGCCAAGGCGGGCTCCATGCCCAACCATGCGGTCGCCCACTGGGGAAGACTGGTCCCTACCGAAAAATCCACCGCAACAGGATCCATGTAGGTCACCCGCAGCACAGCGGTAATCCCCTTCAGCGTGGCAAAGGCAGAGAGCCCCATGACGAGGAGTACCACCAGTGACTTCAAACTGCCACCACCGATACGAACCAGCGTTTTGCTACCGCAACCTGAAGCAAACACCATCCCAAAACCAAATAAAAGACCGCCTACAGTCGCTGAAAACCAGATCCAGCGCGTTGAAGCATAGATGACACGAGACGGGTCTACCAGCCCAGCATAGACCAGGCTTCCAAAACCAATCATCGCGACACCAACCGCAAACGCCCATTGGCGCATGCGAGTCCAATCGCCCATGTTCACGATGTCACTCACAGCACCCATGGTGCAGAAATGTGAGCGCTGGGTTATGGCGCCAAAGATGACGGAGAGGGAGAAAGTTGCCCACAACACCTGTGTGTTGAGTGTGGCCAGATCAATTAATTGCATCCATCGATTTTACGATTTCACAAATTACTTCAAGCGCGACAGCCTCTCTTTGGCAGCCGACGCAGCCTCAGACGCCGGATAAGCCTTCAGCAAATCCTCTAGTGTCTTTTTTGCGCCGCGGGTATCCTTGAGCTCAGTTTGACAATTGGCGATTGACAGCACAGCCTCCGGAGCACGGATGTGTTCTGGATCACGCGCGATCAGAGCTCGGAAGTTCGCCATGGCTTCTTTGTAATTTCTTGTGGCGTACTGCGCATTGCCCAGCCAAAACAATGCTGAGGGGCTATAACCCGTCCGTGGGTAGCGCTTCAGAAAATCCAAAAATCCCGTTTGACTCGCTGCAAATTCGCCAGTCCTAAAAATGGCTAACGCGGCTTCGAAATCTTGCTTTTCAGACCGCTCCACCAAAAATTCACGACCATCAACCGACACTTTTTGGGGCTCGAACTGCCTAAAGCGATCATCAAAAGATTGAGTTGCCGCTTTTTGCTGTTGCTGAACAGTAGAAAGATCGCGCGCAAGTTGCTCGTTAGCCCCTCTCAGTCCCGCGATCTCCGTGCGCATTTGATCGATTTGACCCTGCAAATCCAGCATGCTTTTACGCAAAACGCCCAGATCTTGATCGACTCGGCTGGCGCTCTGCTCTGAACTTAGACGCACCGCATCCACACGCTGGCGAAGGTCCAAAATCGCTTTACGAGCCTCTTCGTCATCAAACAGCCCTGCTTGGACTGCGAGTGAGGAACACCCTAGCAGCAAGACACATGCCGCAGAACGGAAGGATTTCATGATTAGCCCGGTCTTTGACACTAGCGGTAGCTGATTTCAGCCCGGCGGTTCAGGGACATCGACTTCTCGTCTGAACCTAAAGCGGCCGGCTTTTCCTTGCCGAAACTCACTGCCTCGATCTGATTTTCAGAGACACCTAAAAGGCCCAAGGCGCGACGCACGGCTTCAGCCCTCTTCTGGCCCAGTGCCAAGTTGTACTCACGGCCACCCGACATGTCGGTATGCCCTTCGACCACCACTTTCTTGGCCTTATCGGTACTGATAAATCGGGCATGTGCCGCAATGACAGACTGAAACTCAGGCTTGATCACGAAGCTGTCGTAATCAAAAAACACAGTTTTCGGGCTATTGGGCGCCATCGCCTTACTTCCCGCACCATCCAGTTCAACGGGCATGACACCGCCCTGCGCGACACCAGACCCCGAACCAGCAGCACCCGCCGAGCCTACCGCGACGCCAGACTTATCTTCCACCGGCACATCATCCAATTTGACAGATGAGCCACAACCCACCATCAACACACTAGCGACCAGAATCAATAAAAAACGCTTCATCTTTTTTCTCCATTAAATTTACTGTTTTTGAAACGGACCCCAGTCCGGTTCACGAATATCACCACTCTGGCCGTTCAATCTTGCTTTGACCTTGCCGTCCAACGTGGTTGTCATTAAAGCCTCGCGGCCTTGGTGCTGGGTTGCGTAAACAATCAAGCGACTGTTCGGCGCGAAGCTGGGGTTCTCATCCGCGCCAGTGTCAGTCAGCGGTATGACAACGCCTGAGGCCAACTCCATCAAATGCAACTTGAAGGCGCCATTGACCCGTGATATATAAGCCAACCAGCGGCCATCCGGACTCAGCGCAGGGGAAATATTGTAATTACCCGTGAAGGTTACGCGCTCGGCATTGCCGCCCGTTGACGGCATTTTGTAGACCTGCGGCGCCCCCCCCCGATCGCTGACAAAAAACAGGTTTTTTCCATCGGGCGCATATACGGGCTCGGTGTCAATGCCGCTGGATTGCGTCAAACGGCGTGGCTCACCACCGTTGGCGTCAATGGCGTACAGCTGCGAACCGCCGTCCCGGCTGAGCGTCATGGCCAACGTCCGGCCGTCGGGCGACCATGCGGGCGCACTGTTCGAACCCCTGAAATTTGCAATCAAACGACGCTTGCCGGTCAGCACATCATGGGTGTAAACCACGGGCTTGCGTGACTCAAAAGATACATAGGCGACCTGATTTCCATTTGGAGACCACGTGGGCGAGATGATGGGTTCCGGACTGGCCAGAGCCGACTGGGAATTTTCACCATCCACATCCGACACCCAAAGTTGATAGCGTTGCGCCACCTTGGTGACATAAGTGATTCGGGTTGAAAACGCGCCCCGCTCCCCGGTCAGTTTTTCAAATACAAAGTCTGCAATACGATGCGCCGCCATGCGCAAATCTGCGGATGTGACGATAAAACTCTGCCCACCCAGGTCTTGGCTTCTCACGACATCCCACAGCCGAAAACGGACGTCATAACGCCCATCAGCCAGCCGGATGACGCTTCCGGACACCAGCGAATCAGCGCCCTTCTGGCGCCAAGCCGCTACATCCGGCCGACTCAACTCGTCCAGAATGGCCCCTGCTGCATCGACTGAGCGGAATTGCCCGCTGCGTTCCAAATCCGCCAGAATGATGGTCGAAATTTTTTGGGGCGCGCTGTCCTGCCCGCGAAAGCCAGCAATCGCTATGGGCAACTGCGTTAGTCCCACACCCGAGACCTCAATTCGAAACTGAGCCTGTGCCGGCAAGGCCAGCAGCCACACTGCAAAGATCCAAAGAAACTTGGAAAGGTCGAATTGACGCAAGAAAGGTCGGTAAGTCATTGGTCTGGTGAAACAGTAAGTATCTGAGAAATCTGAAGGGTGGACGAGTACAACGTGCGTTCACAATGAGCCACGTTGTGACACCAGAGAACACCCACCGGGCGGACCGGAAGGCAAGAATGGTTTTAGCGGAATCCTACCACCCCAAGCCCGGCGGGCTGGGTCACGACGGGCAAAAATCCATAATCAAATGGGCGACCACCGCAGCGTTGCTAAGCCGCCTTGATTTGAATCGTGATAGTTGAGTTTTCAGAGGCGCCGCACAAAAAAGGACGCTGATATTTCAATGTTTCATTCACGGCCAGTGCGCCGCGCTCGCCAAAGCAGATCGTTACTAAAATCAAGGATGCGTTACACACTTTCATCATGTTGGACGCACCAGTGCTGTGATCATGCCGATGGCGGCTTTGGCGATGCCTTAGAACGCAAGTGTCCTGAAAATTGTTCGTCATTCGAGGCGTCGTGTCCGACATTCAACAAGCCGCGCGGCGCGGCCTCCTCCTAAAAATAAAAACCAGGCTATGACTCCATTTTTCTTGTTCATCTCTCGGTTAAAAAGCATTTGGCCCTTCTTCAGGGGCGAGAAAATGATGTGGGTTTTGGCGGTTGCTGCCACCGTGGTGGCCGCCTTGACTGAGCCGCTGATCCCCGCCTTGCTGCAACCCTTACTTGACAAAGGATTCAACAAAGGGGAGTTCAACCTGTGGATCGTGCCGCTCACTTTGATTTCGCTGTTTGGCGTTCGCGGGCTGGCGGGGTTTGTTGCCCAAATTGCACTCGCAAAATTCACGAACTCAGGCCTGCTTAACCTCCGTCAAGCCATGTTCAAAAAATTGTTGACTGCCGAATTACCGCTGTTCACGAGCCAATCGTCCAGCACGCTGACCAACACCCTGGTTTATGAGGTGCACAACGGATCGTCCATGTTGACGGGGGCGTTCATGAGCCTGGTCAAAGACACTTTCACCTTGTTGGCACTGGTGGGCTATTTGTTTTACTTGAACTGGAAGCTGACGCTGATCGTTGCACTGTTGTTTCCGGCGGTCGCCTATGTCATGCGGGTTTTGTCGTCACGGCTTTATAAATTGACAAAAGCCAGCCAAACCGCCACGGACAACCTCGCCTATGTTGTGGAAGAAAATGTTTTGGCCCACCGTGATGTCCGACTGCATGCCGCGCAGCACATCCAACTAGAACGTTTTGGTGCGTTGAGCCATTCGCTGCGCCGCCTGTCAATCAAATCTTCGATGGCCTCGGCGGCGATGACCCCCATGACACAAATGCTGGCAGCAGTAGCACTGTCGGCGGTAATTTCAATGGCGCTGGTGCAAAGCGAGGGCAGCAGCCATTCAGTGGGCTCGTTTGTAGCGTTTGTGACCGCCATGTTGATGCTGGTTGCCCCCATCAAGCACTTGTCAGAGGTGGCCAGCCCCATCACCCGGGGCCTGGCCGCCATTGAGCGCGGACTCAAATTGCTGGAATCAACCCCCAGCGAGACGGAGGGCCAGTTTGCCTTGGCGCGCTGCGAAGGATATATCCGTTTTTCAGATGTCTCCGTGCGCTTTGGCTTGGACAGCGTACCGGCAGTGGATGCCTTGTCGCTGAGCATCAGCCCCGGCGAGACGGTCGCTCTCGTCGGCGCCTCAGGCGCTGGCAAAAGTACCTTGGTCAACCTCTTGCCCCGCTTCATTGAAGCTTCTTCTGGGTCTGTGGCATTGGATGGGCATGATGTGAAAGATTGGCAGCTCACATCGCTACGCAGTCAGTTTGCCGTGGTTAGCCAACACGTCGTCATGTTGAGCGGCAGCATCGCATTCAATGTGGCTCTTGGCGCCGAGATCGACCTCAAGAGGGTTGGTGAATGCTTAAAAGCAGCCAACTTAGAGAATTTTGTTCGCGAGTTGCCACAGGGACTGGAAACAGAGGTGGGGCACAACGCCATGCAGCTTTCAGGCGGACAACGCCAACGACTGGCCATTGCCAGAGCACTTTACAAAAATGCGCCTGTTCTTATCCTCGACGAAGCGACATCTGCGCTTGACTCTGAATCTGAACGTGCAGTGCAGGATGCACTGGAAAACCTGATGAAAAACAGGACCACTCTGGTAATAGCCCACCGCTTATCAACTGTGCAACGAGCCAATCGGATTGTGGTCATGGACGCCGGTCGGATCACTGAGATTGGCGCTCACGCCGAGTTGCTGAAACTCAATGGTCAGTACGCCAAGTTGTATCAAATGGGTTTACGCACCCCTGATGATCAGCCAGCTTGAGAGAGCAATTACAGCAAAACGATGTCGTACTGTTCTTGTCCCATGGCGCTTTCGCTTTGCAGGGAGACCGGCTTGCCAATGAACTCACTGAGTCCAGCCAAGTGTTGACTTTCTTCGTCCAACAGCAATTCAATCACTTTGGGTGACGCGATCACGCGAAATTCACGGGGATTGAATTGACGTGCTTCACGCAAAATCTCACGAAAAATATCGTAAGCCACGCTCCGGGCGGTTTTGACGATGCCTTTTCCTTCGCATGTGGGACAGGGCTCGCACAGCATGTGCGCCAAAGACTCCCGGGTGCGCTTGCGCGTCATCTCCACCAACCCCAATTGTGAAAATCCACCCGCGGTGGTTTTTACCCGATCACGGGCCAGCTGCTTGCGGAATTCGGACAGCACGGACTCACAGTGGTCATCACGTACCATGTCGATGAAATCGACAATCACGATACCGCCCAGATTGCGAAGCCGCAACTGACGTGCAATGGCTTGTGCCGCCTCCAAGTTGGTCTTGAACACGGTGTCATCAAAGTTACGGGCACCAACGAACCCACCGGTGTTCACATCAACCGTGGTCAAAGCTTCCGTTTGGTCGACGATTAAATACCCACCCGACTTCAAAGCAACCCGCCGCCCCAAAGCTTTGGCAATCTCCTCATCAATGCCAAAGAGATCAAAAATGGGACGCTCCCCCTTATAGTGCTGCAATTTTTCAGCCGCAGCCGGCATGAATTCAATGCCAAATCCCTTCAAACTGTCGTACTGCTCCTTGGAGTCCACTTTGATCGTCTGCGTATTTTCCCCAACGATGTCTCGTAGTACCCGCTGCAACAGATTCAGATCCTGGTGCAATATTGACAAAGGTGGCAAACGCACCGAGGCGCTCTTGATGCGTGCCCACGCTTTGCGCAAGTAGCGAATGTCTTCAGACAACTCCAGGTCTGAAGCATCCTCGCCATTGGTTCGCAAAATGAAACCGCCACCTTCGTCACCGGCCAGACGTTGCAGTCGAGCGCGCAGCTCGTCCCGTTGATGCTGCGGAATTTTTTGTGATACCCCGACATGGTCATCCTGCGGCAAAAACACCAGCATGCGCCCGGCAATGCTGATTTGCGTCGACAGCCGGGCACCCTTGGTCCCAATGGGGTCCTTGATAACTTGAACCACCAGCGTTTGCCCCTCAAACACCTGCTTTTCGATGGGGATTTGAGGTTGCGTGTTACGCACCATGCTCGGCGGCTCACCATCAGGCTGCCGGTGCCAGACATCAGCCACATGCAAAAAAGCGGCGCGTTCCAGTCCAATGTCGATGAACGCCGATTGCATGCCAGGCAGCACCCTGGCCACCTTGCCCAGATAGACGTTGCCTACCAGACCCCGCTCCAATGTCCGCTCAACATGCAATTCCTGCAGAGCGCCATTTTCCACGACAGCCACCCGCGTTTCCTGCGGCGACCAATTGATCAGAATGTCTTCATTCATGGGGATGTCGGATTAAATTTTGAAGCCAAATGTGCGTAATAACTGGGCGGTTTCAAACATGGGCAGGCCCATGATGCCCGAGTAACTTCCCGACATGTGGGCAATGAATGCGGCTGCCCTGCCCTGCACCGCGTAAGCGCCCGCCTTGTCCAGCGGTTCACCCGAAGCCACATAAGCCTGCAACTCACTGGCCGACAGCGGTGCAAAAGTCACTTGACTTTCGCTTAAACAGTGCGCACGCCGCTCTTCGCTGCCCACCGCTACAGCGGTCAACACCCGATGGGTTTGCCCAGCCAAGATGGACAGCATGCGCGCAGCATCAGCCAGATCTGCCGGTTTGCCAAAAATTGTGTTGTCTAACGCCACTGTGGTGTCTGAGCACAATACAGGAGCAGCCGGTAGACCACGCCTGACAAGGCGGTTCAACGCAGCATCCAATTTAAGTTGAGTCACCCGCTGAACATAGTTAGCGGGCGACTCGTTGTGACGCTCGGCTTCAAGCCCCTCAGCATCCTCATCGTCGTCGGGAAGTAACAACTCATAACGCACGCCAAGCTGCTCCAACAACTGACGCCGGCGCGGGCTTTTGGAGGCAAGGTAAATGAACGGTTCCATATCGACAGGCCTCAGGCGTCACTCGCGGTGGTAAGGGTGGTTGGCATTGATAGACCAGGCCCGGTACAACTGCTCAATCAGCAACACCCGAACCATGGCATGCGGCAAGGTCAAGTCTGACAGTCGTACGCGCTCGTGGGCGCTTTGTTTGAACGCAGGATCCAAGCCATCGGGCCCGCCGATCACCATTGCCACGTCATCACCCTCCAATTGCCAGTGGCGCAGCTTGGCGGCCAGCGCAATCGTGGTGAGGTTGGTGCCGCGCTCGTCCAACGCCACAATGCGACTGCCTTTGGGAATGGCCGCCTCAATGCGCTGGCGTTCGGCAGCATACAGGGTCTCCAGTGTTTTGGAGGCGCGGGGCTCGGTTTTAACGGCCTTGAGCTCAACCTTCAGCTCAAACGGAAACCGTTTGGCGTAATCCTCCCAGGCGGTTTGCGCCCAGTCGGGTACCCGCTGGCCCACCGCCACAATGACCAGTCTCACGGGGCGGGACCGCGCTTAGTCGGTGGCTGACTTCTTGGCAACCGTCTTTTTGGCGGGCGCTTTTTTCGCGACAGCTTTTGCGGGCGCCTTTGGACTAGCTTTCTTGGTTGTGGCTTTCACAGGTGCGTTAATCACCACCGTTTTGGACACAACCTTCACCGCAGGGGCTTTGGCGGGCGCTTTGGCCGTTGTAGTTTTCTTGGCTGCTGCTTTTTTGGCTGGTGCCTTGGCAGCGACAGACTCGGCCGTCTTTTTCAACTGGGCTTTGGATGGGAAGGCTTCGGCCACGCCTTTCTTAGCCGCATTCGAACGCCGCAGGCTACCTTCCACCTCAACCACCTTTTTGGCGGGCTTGGCCGGGGCCTCGCTCTCGGCCGCAGCAGGCTTCACAGAACCAAACTTCAACCGAACCGGCTTCTCACCCCACAACTCTTCCAGGTTGTAGTACTGCCGAAAATTAGGCTGCATGACGTGCACCACAGCAGCACCACAATCCACAATAATCCACTCGCCGTTGGTCTCACCTTCAACGCGGGGCTTGGGGAAGCCCGCATCGCGTACCGCATCGCGCACGCTACCGGCCAAGGCCTTGGTCTGGCGATTGGATGTGCCTGAGGCAATGATGACCCGCTCAAACAGGGCCGACAGGTGCTCGGTATCAAAGACCTGAATGTCTTGGGCTTTCACGTCTTCAAGGCCATCGACGATGGCGCGCTGAAGTTTTTGAATGTCTTTTTTGGCAACGGTGGTGGTGGTCATCAGATGGTCTGGTAAAGGTGGTGGACGTCAATATAACGCGCAACGGGCGCACAAACCAGTGGCGCAACGCTTCTGTGCGCTGCGACTAGGGCTCGGATATCGGTTGCGCTGATTGGCAGGGCGGGCATGGGGAGCCGCCTGAAACGGGATTCATGCGCCTTCGGGGCCACGAATCGGGGTTGGGAACCCATGATGTCTTTGCGCTCAGCTACACAAATTATAGCTAGCTGCAGAATGTCTTGCCAAAGATGCCAGGTCGGCAAGGCACTGGCTTGGTCTTCACCAATGATCAAAAACAAATCGGCTCCCTCGTACAGCGCCGTCAGCTCGCGAAGCGTATCGACCGTGTAGCTGGGCCCGATGCGCTGTGTTTCACGCGGATCAACCACCACTTGGGGTACGCTGGCGAACGCCAGATTCGCCATGGCCAGGCGGTGTCGCGCTTCGCTCAGAACACGGGTTTTGTGCCAAGCCTGACCGGTGGGTACCACGCGCAACTCATCCAGGGCCAGACTGCTGATGGCCGCGTGAACCAGGGCCAAATGGGCCGCATGCGGTGGGTCAAACGCACCGCCGAATACACCGATTCGTCGCGCAGGGCTCAAACCCAATCCTTGCGAACCAGGAAATCAGAATACAGCCGCGCTTCAGGCGAGCCGGCTTCCGGCACATTTTGATAAGACCAGCTCACCAAAGGTGGCATCGACAACAAGATGGATTCTGTGCGACCGCCTGACTGCAGGCCAAAGTGCGTTCCGCGGTCCCATACCAGGTTGAACTCCACATAACGCCCACGCCGGTACAGTTGAAAAGCCCGCTCGCGCTCGCCATACGGCATGGCCTGCCGTTTTGCCACGATAGGCAGGTAGGCATTCAGGAACGCGTCTCCTACCGACTGCATCATGGCCAAACTGTCGTCAAAGCCCAGTTCAGAAAAGTCGTCGAAGAAGACCCCGCCCACGCCGCGCTGTTCAGCACGGTGCTTGAGGTAGAAATATTCATCACACCAGGTCTTGAAACGCGGGTATTTGTCGTCGCCAAACGGCGTCAGCGCGTCCTTGCAAGTCGTGTGAAAGTGAATCGCGTCGTCTTCAAAGCCATAAAAAGGCGTCAGGTCCATACCGCCACCAAACCAGCACACCTCTTGCCCGTCCTTGGCCCTCGCAGCCAGCATGCGCACATTCATATGAACGGTTGGCACGTAAGGGTTGCGGGGATGAAACACCAGTGAAACGCCCATGGCCTCAAACGGCGCACCGGCCAGCTCGGGCCGGTGTTGCGTGGCCGACGGCGGCAGCTTGGGGCCACGCACGTGCGAAAAGCCACAACCCGCCCGCTCAAAGACCGGGCCGCCTTCCAGAATTTGCGTGATACCGGAGCCTTGCAGCATTTCACCCGCAGGCTTTTCCCAGCGGTCGGTCAAAAACGCGGTGCCGTCCACCTCGGTCACCGCTTCGGTAATGCGGGCTTGAAGGCCTTGCAAATAGCGGCTGACCAAAGCGGTGCGCTGCTCGCTCATTGGGCGGCTCCGGAATTGCCCGCGTGCTTGATGGCGCGGTAACCAATGTCGGTGCGGTACTGCATGCCGTCAAAGTGCACACCGTGCGCCACTTCGTAAGCGCGCTGCTGAGACTGACGCACGTTGTCGGCCAGCACCGTGACACACAACACGCGCCCGCCGGAAGTCAGCACCGTGCCGTCTTTCATCGTGGTGCCTGCGTGAAACACCACCGCATCATCCGCATCCTTCGGCAAACCGGTAATCACATCGCCCTTGCGTGGCTGCAAGGGGTAGCCATGCGCAGCCACTACCACGCCCAGCGCGGTACGGCGGTCCCACTGCAGTTCAACCTCATCCAGCCGCCCGTGGGCACCAGGCTCGGTGGCGGCCAGCATCACGTCCACCAGATCGGTTTTCAGGCGCATCAAGATAGGCTGCGTCTCGGGGTCGCCCATGCGGCAATTGAATTCCAGCGTCTTGGGGTGGCCCTGGGCATCAATCATCAAACCAGCGTACAAAAAGCCAGTGAAGGGAATGCCGTCTTTTTCCATGCCGCGAATGGTCGGCACGATGATTTCCCGCATGGCGCGTGCGTGCACATCTGGCGTAACCACCGGTGCTGGCGAGTAAGCGCCCATACCGCCCGTGTTGGGGCCCAGGTCGCCGTCCAACAGGCGCTTGTGGTCCTGGCTGGTGGCCAGAGGCAACACGTTTTTGCCATCACACATGACGATAAAGCTCGCTTCTTCGCCCACCAAAAATTCTTCAATCACGACGCGCGCACCGCCTTCGTTGTGCGTCACCCCCAGCGTGTTGTCTATGAGCATGAAGTCGACAGCCTCGTGGGCTTCAGCCAGGCTCATGGCCACCACCACACCTTTGCCAGCGGCCAAACCATCGGCCTTGACCACGATGGGCGCGCCTTTTTGGTCAATGTAGGCATGGGCCGCCACGGGGTCAGAAAAGGTTTCGTACTCGGCGGTTGGAATGCCGTGGCGCTTCATGAACGCCTTGGAAAACGCCTTGGAGCTCTCCAACTGAGCCGCCGCCTGCGTCGGGCCGAAAACGCGCAATCCGTGTTTGCGAAATTCATCCACCACGCCGGCCGCCAGCGGGCCCTCGGGCCCGACCACGGTGAGCTCTATTTTTTTGTCAGCAGCCCAAGCGCGCAGTTCGTGGATGTCGATGATGTTGACATTCTCTAGACGCTTGTCCAGCGCCGTTCCACCGTTACCGGGTGCCACGTAAATTTTTTGAACCTTGGGTGACTGCGCCAGTTTCCAGGCCAAGGCATGTTCACGGCCACCGCCGCCAATAACGAGAATATTCATAGTGCGCTGCTGTCAAATTGGGCGTTGTGGTAAATCTCCTGCACGTCGTCCAGTTCTTCCAGAACGTCGAGCAGCTTTTGCATGCGAGCGGCGTCGTCGCCGGTCAGTTCAATCGGGTTTTCGGGGCGCATGATGATTTCGGCCATGTCAGGCTTCAGTCCAGCGGCCTCCAGTGCATTCTTCACGGCTTCAAAGTCAGCATAGGCCGTCAGTACCTCGATGGCACCGTCGTCATCGGTGATCACGTCTTCGGCGCCCGCTTCCAGCGCCACTTCCATGAGCTTGTCTTCGTTGGTGCCCGGGGCAAATATCAACTGACCGCAGTGCTTGAACTGGAACGCCACCGAGCCTTCAGTGCCCATGTTGCCGCCATGCTTGGAGAATGCATGGCGTACTTCCGCCACGGTTCGCACCTTGTTGTCGGTCATGGTGTCGACCAAAATGGCGGCACCGCCAATGCCGTAGCCCTCGTAGCGAATCTCCTCGTAACTCACGCCTTCCTGATTGCCGGTGGCCTTGTCAATGTTGTACTTGACGCGGTCGGCCGGCATGTTGGCCGCCTTGGCCCGCTCCACGGCCAGACGCAGGCGCGGGTTGGTGCTCAGGTCGCCGCCACCGGCACGGGCTGCCACCGTGATCTCACGGATGATGCGCGTCCAGATCTTGCCCCGCTTCTCGTCCTGGCGACCTTTGCGGTGCTGAATATTGGCCCATTTACTGTGTCCTGCCACGGAGAATCCTTCAAAAGTTCGTTACGCTAGGCGATCAATTGTACTTTTTGAGGGTTTCATGGCTGATCCAATCCTGATTGCACAACACGGCGAGACCCAAGCCTTCCTGCGGCCTGACAAAGCCAACCGGCACGGGCTGATCACCGGGGCCACCGGCACCGGTAAAACCATCACCTTGCAAACGCTGGCCGAGGGCTTCTCCAAAATCGGCGTGCCCGTGTTCATGGCCGACGTCAAGGGCGACCTCACAGGTATTTCACAGGTAGGCGCTTTAGGCTCAAAACTGGCCAAAGTCCTTGAGGATCGTGGTATCGCCGCTCCTGATTTTGCAGCGTCACCCACCACGCTGTGGGACGTTTTTGGTGAACAAGGCCACCCAGTGCGCGCCACCGTGAGCGACCTGGGGCCGCTGCTGTTGGCGCGCATGCTCAATCTGAACGACACCCAAGCCGGCGTGCTGCAACTGGTGTTCAAAATTGCCGACGACGACGGCCTGCTGCTGCTGGACATGAAAGACCTGCGCGCCATGTGCCAGTGGGTGGGGGACAACGCATCAGAGTTCACCACCGAGTACGGCAACATCAGCGCCGCCAGCATTGGCGCCATTCAGCGCGGCCTGATGCAAATTGAAGCCCAGGGCGGCGACCAGTTTTTTGGCGAGCCCATGCTCAACATCGAAGACTTCATGCAAACCGATGCCAACGGCCATGGCGTCATCAACGTGCTGGCAGCCGACAAGCTGATGAATTCACCGCGGCTGTACGCGACGTTTTTACTGTGGCTGTTGAGTGAACTGTTTGAAACCCTGCCCGAGGTAGGTGACCTGGACAAGCCCAAACTCGTTTTTTTCTTTGACGAGGCGCACCTGCTGTTTGCCGACGCGCCCAAGGTGCTGATTGAGCGCATTGAACTGGTGGTCCGGCTGGTGCGCTCCAAGGGCGTGGGTGTGTTTTTTGTGACGCAAAACCCGCTGGACATTCCCGACACCGTGCTGGCGCAACTGGGCAACCGGGTGCAGCACGCGCTGCGCGCGTTCACGCCGCGCGACCAAAAGGCCGTCAAGTCAGCGGCCAGCACCATGCGGCAAAACCCCAAGCTCGACATTGAAGCGGCCATCACAGAACTGGCCGTGGGCGAGGCGCTGGTGAGCTTTCTGGATGAAAAAGGCCGCCCGGGCGTGACCGAGCGCTTGTATGTGCTGCCACCGGCCAGCCAGATTGGCCCCATCACACCCGCGCAGCGCCAGACCCTGCTGAGCGAATCCGTCGTTGCCGGTGTTTACGAAAAGCAACTGGACCGCGAATCGGCCTACGAAAAAATCAAGGGCCATGCGGCTGAACGCCTGGCAGCCAAGGCCGCTGAAGCACCGGCCACCAAGGGCCGCGCGAGCGCTGCCGCGGCCGATGCGACGCCCGCCGAGGCTGGTGGCGGCATGCTGGACAGCCTGGGCGCCATTTTTGGCGGCGGCGTGCGGCGCACCCGGGCCTCAGCCGCTGAGCAGCTCTTCAAAAGCGCTGCCAGCTCGGTGGGCCGCGAAGTGGGCCGCCAGATCATCCGCGGCGTGCTGGGTGGCATTTTTGGCGGCGCCAAGCGCTGAAATGACCAGCGGCACGCCCGCCAGTCGTCACCTGTTTTTAATAGCATTGATCAAGAAAGATTGAAATGAGCCAACCCGATACCGCGCTAAACCAGGTTCACCTGGTCAGCCACCCGCTGGTGCAGCACAAGCTGACCCTGATGCGTAAAAAGGAAGCCAGCACCAACAGTTTTCGCCGGCTGCTCAATGAATTGAGCATGCTGATGGCCTACGAGGTAACCCGCGACATGCCCATGCAGGACGTGGAAATTGAGACACCGCTGGAGACCATGACCGCCAAGATGATCGACGGCAAAAAGCTGGTGTTTGTGTCGATTTTGCGCGCGGGCAACGGCATTTTGGACGGTGTGCTGACCGTGGTGCCAGGCGCCCGTGTGGGCCACATTGGCCTGTACCGCGACCCGGAAACACTGCAGCCTGTGGAGTATTACTTCAAGATGCCCAAGGACATGGAGGAGCGCGACATTGTGGTGGTTGACCCCATGCTGGCCACCGGCAATTCGGCTGCGGCGGCCGTAACGCGCCTAAAGCAACTCAAGCCAAAGTCCATCAAATTTTTATGCCTGCTCACCTGTCCCGAAGGCATTGCCGGGCTACACAAAGTGCATCCGGACGTGCCAATTTATACCGCCGCCATTGACCGCCAACTCAACGAACATGGCTACATCTTGCCGGGGCTGGGCGATGCGGGTGACCGTATTTTTGGCACGCAGTGAGTTTTCAAACATCGCGAACGAAAGAACTTGCGCACCGTTTCAGAAAAAGATTCCGGACTTGAAATTGAAAAAGCCCTCAAGAATCGCTTCTTGAGGGCTTTCGCTC
>CAZLRQ010000025.1:0-16222 GCA_964562035.1 uncultured Rhodoferax sp.
ACACGGGGCTTGCCCATGCGCTTGGCCAGCATCGCTTGGCCAATGGTGTTGTTGATCTTGTGGGCGCCGGTGTGGTTCAGGTCTTCGCGCTTGAGGAAAATCTGCGCACCGCCTTGCTCGCGGCTCATGCGGGCGGCGTGGTAGACGGGGGAGGGGCGGCCGACAAAGTGCGCCAGCTCATAGTTGAATTCAGCCATGAAAGCTGGGTCAAACTGGTATTTGGCGTAGGCGTCTTTCAACTCATTGATGGCGTGCGTCAGGGTTTCGGACACAAAACTGCCGCCATAAATGCCAAAGTGGCCGCGTAGGTCGGGTTGCTGGTATTCAAACATGGTGTGACTCTTGTGCAAGTTGTTGGTCGGCGGCGCGAACGGCGGCGACAAACTGGTTGATTTTCTCGGGGTCCTTGATGCCTTTGTTGCCCGGGCCGGAAACTTCCACCCCCGAGCTGACATCCACAGCCAGCGTTTTACAACGCGGGCGCACCTGCAGAATGCCATCGGTGACGTTGGCAGCATGTAACCCACCACTCAAGACGAGGTGAGCGTTGACGTTTGGTGGCAGAAGTGACCAATTGAATGTTTGTCCGCCCCCGCCGTACCCGTCCACATGGGCGTCGAGCAGGATGGCTTGGGCTGTAGAAAAATCGAACGCAAATTTTACGAGATCAAAGCGGCCCCCCTCGGCACCCAAGGGTATGCGGGCGGCCCGCAAATAAGGTCGCGCACCCTGGTGGGTGGCCTGCAGGCAGTCTTCAGGTGTCTCTTCACCATGAAATTGGGCTGTAGCCCCCGCCACGTATGCGCAAGCAGCTATTACTTTTGATGCTGATTCGTTCACGAACAGCAACACTGGCGTGACAAACGGCGGCAAGCGCTTGGCCAACTCCGCCGCGCGCAGGGGCGTGACGTACCGTGGACTCTTCTCGTACAGCACAAACCCGATGGCATCGGCGCCTGCAGCCACCGCCGCGTCCACGTCCTGTTCGCGCGTCAGGCCGCAAATTTTGATCCGGGTGCGTTGGGCGTTGGGGGAGGGCGTTGGTGTCATGGCAATCCGTCAAAAGCAGGGGTTCGGTCGGGCAAGCCCCAATGTGGGGCGTAGCGTGGCCCTAAAAAATACAGGCCGTTGGGCGAAAAAGTAGGGGCAGCCGCATCCCGGTCACGGGCCAGCAGCACCTCTTGCACCCACTCTGGTGGGTATTTGTGCTGGCCCACGGCAATCAGGCAGCCCATGATGTTACGAATCATGTGGTGCAAAAAAGCATTGGCCTCAAACTCAAAGCGCCAGTAAGCGCCGCGCTGGGAAATGTCTGCGCGCTGCAAGGTTTTGATCGGCGACAGGGCCTGGCAGGCCGAGGCGCGAAAGGATGTGAAGTCATTTTCACCCAGCAAATACTGCGCTGCTGTCTGCATGGCAACTCGGTCCAGCGGACGAAACGACCAGCCCACACGGTCTGCGTCAATGCTGGGCCGCACAGCGGACTCTCGCAAAATGTAGGCGTAGCGCCGGGTCAGGGCACTGGCGCGGCAGTGAAACTCAGGGGGAACCTCTTGCGCCCACTCCACCGCCATGTCGCGCGGCAAAAAGGCGTTGGTGCCCCTGACCCAAGAGGCCGTGCTGCGCGACAGCGGCGTGTCAAAGTGGACGACCTGCATCAGGCCATGCACGCCCGCATCGGTGCGGCCCGCACACAGGGTGGACACCCGGTGCCCGGTGAACTTGCCCAGGGCCAGTTCCAGTTTGTCTTGCACGGTTTGCCCCGAGAGCTGGCTTTGCCAGCCTTGGTAGGCCTGTCCGTTGTAGCTGATGCCGAGCGCTAACCTCACGTTGGATTCATGGCCCCGTCATCGGCAAACGATGGCGGGGCACTTGATCAAAGGTTACTCAGGGCGCGTTGCGCCTTGATTTTCATGTCGCCCGACGCCTCGGAGATGACCTCTTCAATCAGCGCACGCGCGCCGTCGTCATCCCCAATGGCGCTGAACTCTTCGGCCAGCGCCAGCTTGGTTTCCAGTGGGTCCTCATGCACCACGGGCAGAGCAACTTCTTCACTGGCGGCTTCGGCCGCAGGTTCACCCAAATCCAGCGACAAGGAGCCCAAGTCAAATTCGAGCATGCCCAGGTCGGAGCCAGAGGCCTCTTCTGGCGCCAGATCGGTCAAGGGCGCAGGCACGGTGGTACCAAAACTTGTGGCTGCCTGCACCTTAAAGTCCTCGATGTCCAGCGTGGGTTCCATCAAGGGCGCGTCATCGTCCTCAGGCTCTGGCCGGGCTTGTGGCTCGTCCGGGGTATCGAAGTCCAGTGAAAAGTCCGGGGTTTCAGCTTCGTCCACCTCTGGCAGTGCCAACGATTCAACGGGTACCGCCGGTGCAGGTATCTCGTCCTCGGGCAGCGAGAAGTCTATGCCGCCACTGTGCTCAAAAGTGTCAGGTGCAGCTTGCTCGGACTCAGCCGCACGTGGCGCGTCATCAAGCGTTGGCGCGTCAAATTCAAGATCCAGGGCGGTGGAGACCGCTTCCTCAGGTTCCGGATTAACAGGCTCCGCAGCGCTGGGAGCAACCTCAGTGATCGCACTGGCGGGCTCGTCGTCCAGCGAGAAATCAAGGTCCAGATCAAGATCAACTGCACTGCTGGGTTGGAACTCTTCATCGGCCGCCGCACTGGCCGTTGCTGCCAACGCAACACCGCCAGCAAGGTCCAGCGGTGCGGGTCGCGAGGGGGTGCCGTCTGCGTTGTTGGGTTGACCACCCGGTTGGTACAGGGGGTTGCTGGGGTCAATGCTCAAACCCGTTTCACAAATACGAGCCCATTCCGGCCCCGCGCCTTCCGTTAACTTGAAGGCCTGCGTGGCAATGTCCTCGAAACTTTTGGTGTCAGCGCGCTTGGAAAAAATTTCAAGCAGCTTCTCATGAATGGCCAACCGCGATGGGTTGCTGCGCAGGGCTTCCTTCAGGATTTCTTCGGCCTGCAGGTCACGACCGTAAGCGAGGTAAACATCGGCCTCTGCCACGGGGTCCACGTCATCGGCAGAGTCCAGTTGGCTGTGCGAGTAAACCAGGGCTGAGCCATTGGCCGCATTGTCATGGGTGTCCACACTTTGCCCGCCACTGGCGCCGAAGAACGACTCCGGCTTCAAATGGCTTTCCAGGAAGGAACTGTCCACCTGATTGCTGTTTTTACGCTGGCGCATGCGGTAAAAACCCAGGCCTGCCAGCAGGGCAATCAAGGCGGCAGCGCCCGCTGGCACCAAGGGGTCTTCCGTCAGTGAATCCATCAAGCCGGGTTCAGCGGGCGGCGCGGGTGCCGGCACTGCGGACTTGGGGGTCGAGGCGGCTGTGGCAGGCGTTGGTGCTGATGCCGGTGCAGCCGCAATGGCCACTGCGGCGGGTGTCGCCATTGTCACGGCAGGAGCCGACGCTGCCGGCGCCACTTCCGACGCAGCTGAGGCCGCTGTACCTGCGGCCACGGTACTGGAAGCCGCTTCGAGCTTGCTCAGGTCGCTGATATTTTTGGCGATTTCAGCAGCGCGGTTGGCCGACTCCTGGGCACTGCGCGCCTTGGCCAATTGGTCTTCACCGAGTTGCCCCTGAACGCTGCCTTTGGACAGCGTGAGTTTGTCGGGGGTGGGTGTCGCGGTCTGTTTGTCTTCAACCTGCGCCGTCACACTGCCACTGGCGGCGCGGTCTGCCGTAGCCACCTGGGTTTGCGGTGCACTGCCTGCGAGCTTGCGGCGGTAGTCGTTGAAATCCTTGCTTTGCGCCACGATGATCTGGCGCGCTTCGGTATCCGAGGTTGTGGCGGCTTGCTCCGGGGTGGGCAAGTTCAGAATGGCGCCCGCTTTGATGCGGTTGACGTTGTCACGCAAGAATGCGTCGGGGTTGGCACGCAGGATCGCCACCAGCATTTGGTCCAGCGAGACGTTGACAGACTTGGTGGCTGCCGCGATTTGTCCTGCGGTGTCGCCGGGCTTCACGGTCATCGTTCCTGCTGCAGGGGGTGCTTTTTGAGGCACTGCTGCGGGCGCTATGGGTCGCGGTACAGCTCTGGCTGCTTCTACCGGGCGAGCGGGGGGCAGCGCCAAAGGGGCTTGCGCCGCATTGGTCGGGCGGCTGGTGGGCGGAGCCGCCGGCACTTGGGGTGCGGTGGGGGCTGCCGGCGCCGCCTGCTTCAAGGCCGGTGGGTCAAACAGCATGGTGTAGTCACGCACGATGCGCCCGGAGGCCCAACTGGCTTCCAGAATCATGTCTACAAACGGGTCGTTAACAGCGCGATCGCTGCTGAGTCGAATGTAGGCACGGCCGTTGGCACGCCTTTGCAGCGTGACTTTCAAGTTGGCCATGGCGGGGTTGTATTCCAGCCCGGCAGCCTGAAAGGCTTCTGGTGCTGCCGCACGGGCCTGCAACGAGGCGGCTTCTTCTGCATTGATGTCCGGCACATCGATCTCAGCACGCAGCGGTTCTCCCAATGCCGACTGAACCGTAATGCGGCCCAGCGACAGGGCCGATGCCGGAGTTCCGTACAGTCCGATCAGCGCTGTGGCCGCCGCTGCCATGATGGTTTTTTGCCAGCGATGTGACTTAGCAATCAATTTGTGGACTCCGGTGTTCGGGCGCCTGAAAAGCAGACTTCACCAAGCGGGAAACCGCGTTGGCACTTGAAAGTTGAAAAGCACAATAGCATCAATACCCTAGGCTGACAAGCTGAGCCAGCTTCGCGGTTTGGACCCACTGCGGTGCGTTTTCATCATGGCGATTCTATGTGGTCAAACGACAACGACCTGCTGTGCAACTTGTGCGTTCCGGCAGGTCGTTCGTTCGGTAAAACCGCGTCAGGCCGCTAGCAAAATTCGCAGCATGCGGCGCAGTGGCTCTGCTGCACCCCACAGCAATTGGTCACCGATCGTGAAGGCGCCTACGTACTCTGGCCCCATGGCCAGTTTGCGGATGCGCCCGACCGGAATGGTCATGGTGCCCGTGACCGCCACGGGGGTGAGGTCGCGCACTGTCGCTTCGCGGGTGTTGGGCACCACTTTGACCCATTCGTTGTCCGCGGCGATCATGGCTTCAAGGTCGGCCACGGGCACGTCTTTTTTCAGCTTGAAGGTCAGAGCCTGGCTGTGGCAGCGCATGGCACCGACGCGCACGCAGAAGCCATCCACTGGAATGGCTGCAGAGTCAAAGCCTTCGCCCTGGCCCAAAATTTTGTTGGTCTCGGCCATGCCTTTCCACTCTTCCTTGCTCATGCCGTTGCCCAGGTCTTTGTCGATCCAGGGAATCAGTGAGCCGCCCAGGGGCACGCCAAAGTTAGCCGTCTCGGCGGCACTCAGGCTGCGTTGCTTGGCAATGACTTTGCGGTCAATTTCCAGAATGGCACTCTTGGGGTCGTCCAGCATGGCCTTGACTTCAGCATTCAACGTGCCGTACTGCGTGAGCAGTTCGCGCATGTGCTGGGCACCGCCACCGCTGGCGGCTTGGTAGGTCTGGGTGCTCATCCACTCCACCAGACCGGCTTTGTAGAGGGCCCCCACGCCCATCAACATGCAGCTCACGGTGCAGTTGCCACCCACCCAGTTGTTGCCGCCTTTGGCCAGCGCATTCTGGATGACCGGCATGTTGACCGGGTCCAGGATGATGACAGCGTTGTCTTCCATGCGCAGCGTGGAGGCTGCGTCAATCCAGTGGCCGTTCCAGCCTGCAGCACGCAGTTTGGGGAACACTTCGGTGGTGTATTCACCGCCTTGTGCGCTGATGATGATGTCGCATCGCTTGAGCGCGTCAATGTCAAACGCATCCTTGAGGGTGGTTTCGTTCTTGGCCAGGGCAGGGGCTTTGCCGCCAGCGTTGGACGTTGAAAAGAACACGGGTTCGATCAAGTCGAAGTCGCCTTCGGTTTGCATACGGTCCATCAATACGGAGCCGACCATGCCACGCCAGCCCACCAAACCAACCAGATTGCCAATTTTCACGATGTTGTCCTCTTGGAGATTGAAATAATTCCGTTTACAGGGCCTTGACCACCGCGGCGCCCATCTCGGCGGTGCTCACGCGTGTGGTGCCTTCGCTGAAGATATCCGCGGTGCGCAGCCCTTGGTCCAGCACCGTCTTGACAGCGGCTTCAATGCGCTGGGCGGCTGCTTCCTGGCCCAGGCTGAAGCGCAGCATCATCGCCGCGCTCAGGATGGTGGCCAGTGGGTTGGCAATGCCTTTGCCGGCGATGTCGGGTGCACTACCATGGCTGGGCTCATACAGACCCTGGTTGCTGGCGTTCAACGAAGCCGAGGGCAGCATGCCAATCGAGCCGGTGAGCATCGAGGCCTCGTCGCTCAAGATGTCGCCAAACATGTTGCCGGTGACCACCACGTCAAAACGCTTGGGCGCGCGCACCAGTTGCATGGCGGCGTTGTCCACGTACATGTGGTCAAGCTGAATGTCGGGGTACTGCAGGCCGACTTCGGTGACCACGTCTTTCCAGAACTGGAAAGTTTCCAGTACGTTGGCTTTGTCGACGCTGGTGACGCGACCCTCGGAGCCCGCCGCCTTGCGCTTGCGTGCCGCCTGGAACGCCACATGCGCGATGCGCTCGATTTCGGGGCGGCTGTAGCGCATGGTGTCAAACGCTTCTTCGGCACCAGGAAAGTGCCCGTCAGTGGCAATGCGACGCCCGCGCGGCTGACCAAAGTAGATGTCCCCAGTCAGTTCGCGAATGATCAGGATGTCCAGCCCGGCAATGAGTTCAGGCTTCAGACTGGACGCGTCCACCAACTGCTCATAGCAAATGGCCGGGCGAAAGTTCGCAAACAAGCCCAGGTTCTTGCGCAATCCCAAAATGGCCTGCTCCGGGCGCAGGGGGCGGTCGAGCTTGTCGTATTTCCAGTCGCCAACTGCGCCAAACAAAATGGCGTCGGCTTCTTTGGCCAGCTTCAGGGTGGCCTCTGGCAGCGGGTGGCCAAAGGCTTCATAGGCGGCACCGCCCACCAAAGCAGTTTCCATTTCCAGAGGCAGGTCCAACACCTTCAATACTTTGACGGCCTCGGCCACAATTTCGGTACCAATGCCATCACCTGGCAACACTGCAATTTTCATCACGACTTCTCAAATGGTTAGGGGCGGGAATGGCTTACCACGGCCTGCGAATAACAGACCATGATCAATCAAAAATAATAGCTACTCAGGCAAGCAGGCTGTGGGCTAACCATGGTTTTTGTGCCAAACGCTCGGCTTCAAATGCCTTGATCTTGTCGGCTTGGCGCAGGGTCAAACCAATGTCGTCAAAGCCATTGAGCAGGCAGTACTTGCGGAAGGCCTGGACTTCAAACGCCAGCTCTTCGCCGCCAGGTTTCACAATGACCTGGCGTTCGAGGTCAATCGCCAATTGATAACCCGGAAACGCCAGCGCTTCGTCAAACAACTGACCAACCTGTGCTTCAGTCAAGACGATGGGTAAAAGGCCGTTCTTGAAACTGTTGTTAAAAAAGATGTCAGCGTAACTGGGGGCAATGATGGCCCTGAAGCCATATTGGTCCAGCGCCCAGGGTGCGTGCTCACGCGACGAGCCGCAACCAAAGTTTTTGCGAGCCAACAAAATGGACGCACCTTGGTATCGTGGCTGGTTGAGCACAAAGTCTGGGTTGGGCTTGCGGCTGGCCGGGTCTTGACCCGGATAGCCTGCATCCAGATAGCGCCATTCGTCAAACAGGTTTTGACCAAAACCAGTCTTGCGAATGGATTTGAGAAATTGCTTGGGAATGATGGCGTCGGTATCGACGTTCTCGCGGTCCATCGGGGCCACCAGCCCCTTGAGCAGGGTGAATTTTTGCATGGTCTCTTCTTAATTCTTTTTGGCGACGTCTTCGATCTTTTCGCCGGCTTTTTGCAGATCTTGACCCACACCTTTGACGGTGTTACAGCCCGACAAGACTAAGGCGAGTGACATGGCGAGCAGTGCGTGAACTGTTTTCATGGAAATCTTTCTGAAAAACGGACTAAGCGAATTGACGGACGTCGACAAAGTGACCATGAATGGCCGCAGCAGCTGCCATGGCCGGGCTGACCAGATGGGTACGACCCCCTGCACCCTGACGGCCCTCAAAATTGCGGTTGCTGGTCGAGGCGCAGCGCTCGCCCGGCTCGAGCCTGTCGGCGTTCATGGCCAGGCACATGGAGCAACCTGGTTCCCGCCATTCAAAGCCCGCCGCTTTGAAGATCTCATGCAAGCCCTCACGCTCAGCCTGGTCTTTGACCAGGCCTGAGCCGGGCACAACCATCGCCAGCTTGATGTTTTTGGCCACTTTTTGTCCCAGCTTTTTCACCACAGCGGCGGCTTCGCGCATGTCTTCAATGCGGCTGTTGGTGCAGGAGCCAATGAACACTTTGTCCACATACAAGTCGTTCAGCGCTTTGCCGGGCTCCAGCCCCATGTAGACCAGTGCGCGTTCAATCGCACCACGTTTGTTGGCGTCCTTCTCCTTGTCGGGGTCCGGCACGCGGCTGTCAATGCCCAGCACCATTTCGGGCGAGGTGCCCCAGGTGACCTGCGGGATGATTTGTGACGCATCAAGCTCAACCACAGTGTCAAAGTGGGCGTTGGTGTCGGAATGCAAGGTCTTCCAGTGCGCCACGGCTTGGTCCCATTCCACCGCGGCCGCATTGCCGTCCACCGCGTTGTGGCCTGGTGCCAGGGGGCGGCCCTTGACGTAGTCGATGGTTTTTTCATCCACGGCCACCAGCCCCGCGCGCGCGCCGGCTTCAATGGCCATGTTGCAAACCGTCATGCGGCCTTCCATGCTCAAGGCACGGATGGCGGTGCCGCCAAATTCGATGGTGTAACCGGTGCCGCCAGCGGTGCCGATTCGACCAATGATGGCCAATACGATGTCTTTGCCACTGCAGCCGCGAGGGAGGGTGCCGTCGACGCGCACCAGCATGTTTTTGGCTTTTTTGGCCAGCAGCGTCTGTGTGGCCATGACGTGTTCGACCTCACTTGTGCCAATGCCGTGCGCCAGCGCGCCGAAAGCACCGTGGGTGGAGGTGTGAGAGTCCCCGCAGACCACGGTCATGCCGGGCAAGGTGGCGCCGTTTTCGGGCCCAATGACGTGGACGATGCCCTGACGTTTGGACAGAAACGGAAAATAAGCAGCCGAGCCAAATTCCTTGATGTTGCTGTCCAGCGTCATCACCTGTTCTTTGCTGGTCGGGTCGGTGATGCCGTCGTAGCCGCGTTCCCAACCGGTGGTCGGGGTGTTGTGGTCAGCGGTGGCCACGATCGAGCTGACCCGCCATACCTTGCGACCCGCCTGGCGCAGTCCTTCAAAGGCTTGCGGACTGGTGACCTCATGCACCAGGTGGCGATCAATGTACAAAATGGCGGTGCCGTCGTCTTCGGTATGAACCACGTGCTCATCCCAAAGTTTGTCGTACAGCGTGCGACCATGCGTATGCGTTTCAGTGCGGCTCATGTGATGTTTCCTTGGCAATCCACTATTTTATGCGGCCGTTGTGCGCGCACCGAGTTGAAAGCAAAACGCCCGCCGGTGTTGCCATCCGGCGGGCGTTTTCAGTCAGTGCTTATCAGCGTTGCGCAATGGGCAACACGTCACGGCGAACCGAGCCGGTGAACAACTGGCGTGGACGGCCAATTTTGTACTCGGGGTCGCCAATCATTTCATTCAACTGGGCAATCCATCCGACGGTACGCGCCAAGGCGAACACGGCGGTGAACAAGGGCACAGGAATACCAATTGCGCGCTGAACGATGCCGGAGTAAAAGTCGACGTTGGGGTAGAGCTTGCGGGACACAAAGTACTCGTCTTCCAGCGCAATTTTTTCCAGGGCCATGGCCAACTTGAACAGCGGGTCGTTTTCCAGGCCCAGTTCTTTGAGTACCTCTTTGCAGGTTTCCTGCATCAACTTGGCGCGGGGGTCGTAGTTTTTGTAAACGCGGTGACCAAAACCCATGAGCTTGACGCCAGAATTTTTGTCCTTGACCTTCTCCATGAATTCGCCAACCTTGGAGATGCCACCCATTTTCTGGATGTCTTCCAGCATGTTCAGGCAGGCTTCATTGGCGCCACCGTGGGCGGGGCCCCAGAGGCATGCCACACCGGCTGCAATGGCCGCAAACGGGTTGGTACCCGAACTGCCACACAGGCGAACGGTAGATGTTGATGCATTTTGTTCGTGGTCTGCGTGCAGCACGAAAATGCGATCCAGTGCGCGCTCGATCACTGGGTTCACCACATACTCTTCGCAGGGCGTGGCGAACATCATGTGCAAGAAGTTGCCAGCGTAGCTCAGGTTGTTCTTGGGGTACATGTAGGGCTGGCCTACGGTGTACTTGTAAGCCATGGCCACCAGGGTAGGCAACTTGGCAATCAGGCGAATAGCGGAGATTTCACGGTGCTCAGGGTTGGTGATGTCTGTGCTGTCATGGTAGAACGCCGACAGTGCACCGACCAGGCCAGTCATGATGGCCATGGGGTGTGCATCGCGACGGAAACCACGCAAGAAAAACTGCATTTGCTCGTTAACCATGGTGTGGTTGGCAACGCGCTTGGTGAATTCAGCCTTGCCGTTGGCGTCCGGCAGGTTACCGTAAAGCAGCAGGTGGCAGGTTTCCATGAAGTCGCAGTTGGTGGCCAACTGCTCAATGGGGTAACCGCGGTACAGCAGTTCGCCTTTGTCACCGTCGATATAGGTGATGGCGGACTGGCATGACGCGGTCGACAAAAAGCCCGGGTCATAGGTGAACATGCCGGTTTGGGCGTACAGCTTGCGAATGTCAATGACATCCGGGCCGATGTTGCCCTGGTATACCGGCAAATCGACACTTGGGCTGCCGTTACTGAACGACAGGGTGGCTTTGTTATCAGCTAACTTCATTTCGACCTTTCAACGGTTTCTCTCAACATACTCAGAACTTCGGACACGTTTGCGCGATCCAGGGTTTCGTCAACCTGAGCAAGCGATTTGCGTGCCAGATTGAGATCCAGAAGATCGTTATCGCTGAGCTCCATTAAAGCGCTTAGACCTTGCGCCTGATTGACGGTCAAGGTGGACTCAAAGCACTTGAAGAAGCGCTCGATGAAAATGTCATTCTCCA
Source organism: uncultured Rhodoferax sp. (assembly GCA_964562035.1). Classification (GTDB taxonomy): domain Bacteria; phylum Pseudomonadota; class Gammaproteobacteria; order Burkholderiales; family Burkholderiaceae_C; genus Rhodoferax. The sequence continues at coordinate 11,101 of CAZLRQ010000025.1, forward strand.
GCAAACCACGGCGGCAGCGCCACTTCAGTTTGCTCAGGGCACGTTCATCGATCAGCGTATCAATGCTTGGCAAAGCTGGGGTTTCCATCCCGATCAGACCGTGCGCAGCACCATCATTTCCTTGATCTTGCCGATGGCCTTGGTGGGGTTGAGTCCCTTGGGGCAAACGTCGACGCAATTCATGATGGTGTGGCAACGGAACAGGCGGTAGGGGTCTTCCAGGTTGTCCAGTCGGTCAGCCGTGGCTTCGTCGCGGCTGTCAGCAATAAAGCGATAAGCCTGCAGCAGACCGGCGGGGCCAACAAACTTGTCGGGGTTCCACCAGAAGCTGGGGCAGCTGGTGGAGCAGCTGGCGCACAAGATGCACTCATACAGGCCGTTCAGTTCATCGCGCTCCTCAGGGCTCTGCAGGCGCTCTTTTTCTGGCGGCACGTTGTCGTTGATCAAGTAAGGCTTGATCGAGTTGTACTGCTTGAAAAATTGCGTCATGTCGACGATCAAGTCGCGCACCACGGGCAGGCCAGGCAGGGGCTTGAGAACGATGGTGCCCGGCAGGGTCCGCATGTTGGTCAGGCACGCCAGGCCGTTTTTGCCGTTGATGTTCATGGCGTCCGAGCCGCACACGCCTTCGCGGCAGGAGCGGCGGAAGGTGATGGTCGGGTCTTGGGCCTTGAGCTTCATCAAGGCGTCCAGCAGCATGCGCTCACTGCCATCCAGCTCGACCTCGATGGTCTGCATGTAGGGCTTGGCGTCGGTGTCCGGGTCGTAGCGGTAAATCTGGAATGTACGTTTTGACATGGTGTGTTCTCGCTGATCTGGGTGACTTGGGCTTAGAAGCTGCGCACGGTGAGCGGTATCGAGTCAACCGTCAGTGGCTTCATTTGGACCGGCTTGTAGGTCAGCGAATTGCTCTCGCTGTGCCACAAGGTGTGCTTATGCCAGTCGGAATCGTTGCGGCCATTGGGGTACTGCGGGGTGTCGCCGTAGTCGTTGACCGAGTGCGCACCGCGGCTTTCGCGGCGTGCAGCGGCCGACACAATGGTGGCCTGTGCGGCTTCGATCAGGTTCTCGACTTCAAGCGCTTCAATGCGGGCGGTGTTGAAAATCTTGGACTTGTCTTTCAGACCAATGGTTTTGACGCGTTCGCGCAGGGCAGCGACCTTGACAACACCTTCGTCCATGCTGGCCTGTGTGCGGAACACGCCGGCGTGCAACTGCATGGTCGAGCGGATGTCATTGGCCACGTCTTGGGCGTACTCGCCGCTGGTCGCGTTGTCCAGGCGGGCAATACGGGCCAGTGTGGCGTCTGCCGCGTTGGCAGGCAGTTCTTTGTGGCTTGTGGTCTTGTTGTACTCAACGATATGGTTACCGGCCGCACGGCCAAACACCAGCAAGTCCAATAGGGAGTTGGTGCCCAAACGATTGGCGCCGTGCACACTGACGCAAGAGCATTCGCCCACAGCGTACAAGCCGTTCACCACGACGCTCTTGTTGTCTGCGTCCTGGGTGACCACTTGGCCGTGGATGTTGGTGGGGATGCCACCCATTTGGTAGTGGATGGTGGGCACCACGGGAATGGGCTCTTTGGTGATGTCCACGTTGGCAAAATTGTGGCCAATCTCAAACACCGAAGGCAGGCGTTTCATGATGGTCTCGGCACCCAGATGGGTCATGTCCAGGTTGATGTAGTCCTTATTGGGACCGCAACCGCGACCTTCCTTGATTTCCTGGTCCATGCAGCGCGACACGTAGTCGCGGGGGGCCAAATCTTTGTACGCGGGTGCGTAGCGCTCCATGAAGCGCTCACCATTGCTGTTGCGCAAAATGGCACCTTCACCGCGGCAACCTTCCGTCAGCAAAACGCCCGCGCCAGCCACGCCGGTGGGGTGAAACTGCCAGAACTCCATGTCTTCCAGTGGAATGCCTGCACGCGCTGCCATGCCCAAGCCGTCACCGGTGTTGATGAACGCATTGGTGGAAGCGGCAAAAATACGACCGGCGCCACCAGTGGCCAACAGCGTGGTCTTGGCTTCAAAAATGTGAACGTCACCGGTTTCCATTTCAAGGGCTGTCACACCCACCACGTCACCTGACTCGTCACGGATCAAATCCATGGCCAGCCATTCGACGAAGAAACTGGTTTTTTCTTTCACGTTTTGCTGGTAAAGCGTGTGCAGCATGGCGTGGCCTGTCCGGTCAGCCGCCGCGCAAGCGCGCTGAACAGGCTTCTCGCCGTAGTTGGCGGTGTGGCCGCCAAACGGACGCTGGTAAATCGTGCCATCCGGGTTACGGTCGAAGGGCATGCCCATGTGCTCCAGGTCGTAAACGACTTTAGGGGCTTCACGGCACATGAATTCAATGGCGTCCTGGTCTCCCAGCCAGTCAGAGCCCTTGACGGTGTCGTAAAAGTGATAGTGCCAGTTGTCCTCGTTCATGTTGCCCAATGAGGCGCCAATGCCGCCTTGTGCAGCAACTGTGTGCGAACGGGTGGGGAATACTTTGGAGAGCACTGCCACGTTCAGCCCAGCACGGGCCAGTTGCAGCGAGGCGCGCATGCCGGAGCCACCGGCACCGACGATGACAACGTCAAATTTGCGCTTGGGGAGTTTGGATGTTGCGGTCATGATTTATGGTTAAGTCTTGGTAATCAGCTTGGGCAAAGGTCTGGGAGGGGCGCTTCAGAAGCGCCACAAGACCTGGATGCCCCAGCCAGCACAGGCAACGAGCCAGACAAGGGTGAATACTTGTAAGGCCAGGCGCAAGCCGACGGGCTTGATGTAGTCCATCCAGATGTCGCGCATGCCAACCCAAACGTGGTACAGCAGGGCAATGATGACGGTGAAGGTCAAGGCCTTCATCCATTGGGGGGAGAAAATGCCAGCCCATTGCTCGTAACCGATAGGGCCTTTGGACAGGATGACCTGGGCCAGCACAAGCACTGTGAACAGCGCCATCAGTGCAGCAGTCACGCGCTGGGCCAGCCAGTCGCGCAGGCCGTAGTGGGCGCCGACGGCGATGCGTTTGGATCCGTAATTGACAGACATGGTGTGCTCTTTCTAGTTAGTAGAGGCCAAACAATTTGGCGCCCAGGATCACGGTCAGGCCAACGCTGGCCGCCAAAGTGAAGACCGCAGAAGATTTGCCGAACTCTTTGCTCACGGCGTCGTGGTGGGTGTCCATCCACAGGTGGCGCAGGCCGGCGATGAAGTGATGCAAATAGGCCCAGATCAGCGCCAAAGCCACCAGTTTCCACAGTACGCCAGGCAAACCCAGCATGCCCGCGTTGAAGGCGCCGGTGAACTTGGCAAATGAGATTTCAGAGGAGATTGAGGTGTCAAACATCCAGATGATGAAGGGCATCAAAAGGAACATGATCGCGCCGCTGATGCGGTGCAAGATGGACACAATACCGGCCGCAGGCAAGCGGTAGGAGGGGAGGTCTGAGAATGCATTGATGTTGCGGAACTCGGGACGCTTTTTCGCGGAGTTGGTCGCTGATTCGGACATACTTGGCTTTCTATATTTTTGAGTAACTGTCTGGTAACTCGCTAACACTCGTTACCTTTAAATTCTATTGCAATGCAGCAACGATCTAGTCTCGGGTCATTTAAAGCTGATTTTTTTGGTCATAAAGTCATCTTCAGGTTTTTCGATTCAGTTTCAAAGCTGCCGACTAGACCATGGCGGTCTGACAATTCGTTTACACAGCATTCAGGTCGGCCAGCATTTCTGCGGCCCGCGCTCTGACTTGCGCGCGCTCGTCGGGCAGCATGCGTTGTAAATTTTTCACCATCAGCGCGGTCCGCGGGTTGCTGGAAAAAGTGATTTCGTGTTGGTCCAGAAAATTCCAGTACAGCGTGGTCACGGGGCATGCGCTTGCGCCGACGCGCGTTTCCGGTTCATAGTGGCAATCCTTGCAGTAGTTGCTCATGCGTTTGACGTAGGCGCCGCTGGCGATATAGGGCTTGGAAGTAAATCTCCCGCCATTGGCGAACAGGGCCATCCCGGCGGTGTTCGGCAGTTCTACCCACTCAACGGCGTCCACGTAGACCGCCAGGTACCAATCGCACAACTGCTGTGGCTGTATCTGGGCCGTGACCCCGAACATGCCTGTGATCATCAAGCGTTGAATATGGTGGGAATAGCCGTTGGTTAGCGTTTGCTGAATGCACTGGCGCATGCAGTTCATCTTGGTGTCGCCCGTCCAGTACCACGCAGGTAGAGGATTGCCATGGCCAAAGTGATTGGCTGTTTTCAGTTCGGGCATGTCCAGGTCATACACGCCGCGGATGAATTCACGCCAGCCGAGAATCTGCCGGATAAAGCCTTCGACACTGGCCAAGTCCAAGCCACGGGCATGGTAGGCCTGTTCTGCCGCTTGGACCACTTCCAGCGGATTGAGCAGTTTCAGGTTCAATGAACTGGAGAGCAGGGCGTGCCAGCCAAAGTCGAGGTGGGTCCACATGGCATCCTGGTGGATACCAAAGTGTGGCAAACGGTGTTCAATGAAGTCCTGCAAGGCGGTCAGTGCTTGGCTGCGGGTGACGGGCCAATTGAAGGTGTCCAGCGGTCCGGGGTGCTCGCTGAAGCGCTGCTTGACCAAGTCCATCACCTCCCGCGTGATGGCGTCTTGCTCGAACACCAGCGGGCGCGGCACATTTTGGGGGCCCGCTTTGCCAAAGCTCTTGCGGTTATCGGCGTCAAAATTCCACTGACCCCCAATGGGCTTGGTACCGTCCATCAGCACTTTGTATTCTTGGCGCATGGTGCGGTAAAAAAACTCCATCCGCAGCGTGGCCGACTGGCCGGCCCAACGGCGGAATTGGGCCTTGCTGCACATAAAGTGGCGGTCTTCACGCCACTCTATAGTGCCTTTTAGGCCTCCAGCCCTTACGGTGTATGCATCAGGTGCTATTGAATTTAATGTGGCGTCAATTTGCTGTCGCACCCGCAAGTCACCCGGTTCGACGCCAATCACTCGCTGGGGTTGGTACTGAGTGAGTGCCGCCAAGAGTCCCGCGCCAAGCGTTGGGTCGTTTTCAGCCCCCAGCGCCCGGTACGCCACCCGCAGGCCTCGGTCACGAAGGGTGCTTGCAAAGTGACGCATGGCCGACAGAAACAA
>CAZLRQ010000026.1:0-4233 GCA_964562035.1 uncultured Rhodoferax sp.
GTCTAAGTTCTCATTGCGAATGCGTTGAGTTCGATTGGTGGCAATCGTCAAGTTTTCGTTTCAAACATCGTGCGGCAACATGCAGCTAGTATTGGCCTCACCAGCCAATTTCATCGCGGCATACGGTAGACCGCTGACTGCTTGTTCTCAAGCTGTCAGCGAATCGTTCATTTAGCCAAAAATCACGGCCTCGCTATCTCCGCGCTCCGAGATCACCCCAATGGTGTAGACCTGCTCTCCTGCTGCTTTCAAGTTATTTGCGCAGGCCTCAGCCATTGCTGCATCCATCACGATCACCATCCCGATACCGTTGTTGAAGGTCCGGTTCATTTCAGTATCGTCAATACCCGCAGTCGTTTGAAGCCAAGCAAACAGCTCAGTCTGAGGCCAACTGCCTTTTCTCAAAACAGCAGCGGTATCGGCGGGCAACACGCGTGGTATGTTTTCCAGCAGGCCACCGCCAGTGATGTGTGCTAAGGCTTTGATAGGGTGGTTTGCCAAGGCCGCAAGTACGTTTTTGACGTACAGACGCGTAGGCTCCATGACGGCTTGTTTGAAGGGCTTGCCATCCAGCATAGTCGGCAATTGATCACCCGCTCTCTCGATGCATTTGCGCACCAAGCTAAATCCATTGGAGTGGACGCCGCTGGACGCCAAGCCAAGCACGACATCGCCCGGCTTCACATCGGCACCCGTTAATATTTTTGATTTTTCTACAGCTCCCACCGCAAAACCGGCCAAGTCGTACTCGCCAGCAGGGTACATGCCTGGCATCTCAGCAGTCTCACCGCCGATCAGGGCACAACCTGATAGCTCACAGCCCTTGGCGATACCGCCCACCACTGCTGCTGCAGTATCAATGTCGAGCTTGCCGCAGGCGAAATAATCCAGAAAAAACAATGGTTCAGCACCCTGTACCAAAACATCGTTCACGCTCATGGCGACGAGGTCAATACCGACGGTGTCGTGCATATTCCATTCAAAGGCCAACTTAAGTTTGGTGCCAACGCCATCAGTGCCGCTCACCAAAACGGGTTCTTTGTAGCGTTTGGGGACTTCGAAAAGAGCACCAAAGCCGCCGATGCCCGCCAGCACCCCTTCACGCATGGTTTTTTTGGCCAGTGGTTTGATGCGCTCAACCAAGGCATCACCTGCGTCAATATCGACGCCTGCATCTTTGTAGCTCAGAGGGGAAGTGGAGGAAGTAGTCATGCTGCAAGAGTTAGAGGGGCCCGGTTGTTGCCGGCTGCGGATCAGTCCGGGAAACACCAGAGACGAGCCCGATAGAATTCAGCCTTGGATTCTAAGGGTACATCCCCGCGCCACCAGCCTGCATGCAACTTACCTCTACTCAAAAACAAACGGCCACCTGGACGCTGATTGCCGCCTTGATGGCGCTGGCCTTGTGGCTATTAGCCCCAGTACTTACGCCTTTTGTGGTGGCTGGCGTGCTTGCCTATGCGCTGACGCCTTTGGTGAATTGGCTGGACGACCTGGGCCGTGGGCGCATGCCCAGAGTAATCGCTGTCTTGGTGGTGGAGACGTTGTTCATTTTGACCCTCTTGTCTCTGCTGCTGCTGGTGGTACCCATTTTTGCCAAGGAGTTACCGTTGCTTCGAGAGCAGTTGCCCTTGTTGGCCGATCGTCTCAACAACGCACTTGGCCCCTGGCTGGCTAAATTTGGCATTCACCTCTCGCTTGACGTGGGCAGTATCAAAGCTTTTGTGCTGAAGTACTTGAATGCCAATTTTGAGGATGCCTTTGCGTCCGTCATGTCATCACTCAAGCTGGGCGGTAGCGTGGCCCTGGCGATCATTGGCAATGTGGTGCTGATCCCGGTGGCATTGTTTTTTTTGCTGAAGGACTGGGCGCGGCTGGTTGGTTTCATGTTTGAGCTGGTGCCCGTCAAAACGCGTGCCTTCGTCGATAGCTTTACCCAAGAGGCTGATCAGGTGCTGGGTCAGTATCTGCGTGGGCAACTGCTGGTAATGGGCGTGTTGGCTCTTTATTTCAGTATTTCACTGGCTTTGTTCGGTTTTGACTTGGCGGTGCCGGTGGGGGTGTTTACCGGCATGGCGTTTTTCATTCCCTACCTTGGTTTTGGTTTGGGCATGATGCTGGCGATTTTGGCGGGTGTCTTACAGTTTGGCGGCCTGTATGGCGTAGTGGTGGTGTTAGGGGTCTATGGCACCGGGCAACTGTTTGAAAGTTTTTACCTGACCCCTCGCCTTGTGGGTGAGCGCATTGGTCTGCACCCATTGGCGGTAATTTTTTCTTTGTTGGCATTTGGCCAATTGTTTGGCTTTTTGGGCGTCCTTATTGCCTTGCCTACCAGTGCTGTGTTACTCGTGGCGATGCGGCGAGCGCGGGCCAGCTATTTGTCAAGTCAGCTTTACCAGGGGGGCTAAGGAATGAAGCAAATCGCCCTCGACATAGGCTTGGCCACCGGGCCGACGCTGGCTAGTTTTTGTGCCGGTCCCAACGCAGAAGTTTTGCGCCATCTGGAGCTGTGGGTGGGACCAGTCAATAGGGTGATCAGCCGCTCACCCGTGCCAACTTACCTGTGGGGTGTGGGCGGCAGTGGCAAGACCCACCTGCTCAGGGCGGTGCAAGACGCGCTGCGAACGCAAGGCGCTTTGGTCGGCTGGCTGGATGCCTCTGTGCAGGAGCCCCATGAATTTGACGAAAACTGGGGGGTTGTGCTGATGGACGATGTCCAGGCCTACAACTCAGTTCAGCAACACGCTGCCTTTAACTGGTTTGTCAACGCCCAAACGCACCAGTGCTGGGTTTTGGCGGCAGGCACATTGCCGCCGGCAGATCTGAAGCTGCGTGACGATTTGCGGTCGCGCCTGGGCTGGGGCCATGTCTTTCAGTTGCAGATGCTCAGTGAGATCGAGCGTCGGGCGGTGCTGCGTCAAGCCGCTGATGCGCGGGGTCTTTTTTTAAGCGATGACGTCATGGACTTCATGCTCACCCGGTTCAGCCGGGATTTGGGTAGCCTGATGGAATTGTTAAACCTGCTTGACGGCTATGCCTTGCAGACCAAACGGGGCATCACCATACCCCTGATTAAATCGATGATGGACAACACCTAAGTGAAGAAGCTGGCTCTTTTTGATCTTGACCACACGCTGATCCCGCTGGATTCCGATCACGCTTGGGGCGTCTACACCACCCGCATTGGCTGGACCGACCCGGCTGACTTTCAACGACGCAATGACGAGTTCTACGCGCACTACAAGGCGGGAACGCTCGACATCCATGACTACGTTCGGTTTGCCACGTTGGCCATGCGACGTCAGGGCGCGCTGCCTTCGCAGGCTGCACATGCGCGTTTCATGGACACAGTGGTGCAGCCAGCCATTCGACCGCAGGCACTGGCCTTGGTGCGTGCGCACCAGAATAACGGTGACGAGGTGGTCATCGTGACTGCAACCAACGAATTTGTGACGCGTCCCATTGCCCAGGCTTTTGGCGTGTCGGAGTTGATTGCCGTGGAGTTGGCGCGCGATGAATCAGAAGACGCCACGGGCTGGATCACGGGTGAAATTCAGGGAACGCCGTCCTTTAGAGAGGGAAAAATAACGCGCGTCACTCAGTGGCTGGCTGACCGGGGGTTGGGGTGGGCCGATGTGGAGAGCACGTTTTACTCGGATTCGATCAACGATTTGAGCCTGCTGGCGCATGTGACCCACCCCGTGGCAACCAACCCTGACGAGCGATTGCGCGCGGTGGCCATTGAGCGTGGATGGCGCATACTTGACCTGTTTTAGTGTTTCATTGTGACGGGCCGTCGCTGAGTGGCTTAAAGGCCCGTAGCCCGTCCTGCAAAGTTTCAAGTTTTAATGATTAAAAAATTTATCGACAAGCTGCTGGGTAAAAATTCGGCGAGCAAAAAGCTTCAGTTTGGCAAGCGTGAAGAAGTGGGGGTCGCAGCGCATGGCATTGACCCTACTTTGGTGGATGAGCGGGCACTCAATGTGGTTCGCACCCTCAAGTCCGCCGGCTTCGAGGCCTATATCGTCGGCGGCGCTGTGCGTGACTTGATGGTCGGCTTGCGCCCCAAAGATTTCGATGTGGCGACTAACGCCACCCCCGAGCAGGTCAAAGGTTTGTTTCGGCGCGCGTTCATCATCGGACGGCGTTTTCGCATTGTTCATGTGGTGTTTGGGCGAGGCCGTGAGAACGAGGTGATCGAAGTCTCCACTTTTCGCGCTTACATGGACAACG
>CAZLRQ010000026.1:4333-16221 GCA_964562035.1 uncultured Rhodoferax sp.
GGCCGTGAGAACGAGGTGATCGAAGTCTCCACTTTTCGCGCTTACATGGACAACGCTGCGGCAGAGGCCGTGTCAGGCAACGAGCGCACCAGTAAAAATGAGCTGGCCGGCATGAAGCACGCCGTGGATGCATCGGGCCGGGTGCTGCGTGACAACGTCTGGGGCCCGCAAGAAGAAGATGCGGTGCGCCGTGACTTCACCATCAACGCCATGTATTACGACCCCGAGACACAAGTTGTCGTGGACTACCACAACGGGATCAAGGACGCGAAGAAACGTGTCATCCGGATGATTGGTGACCCGGCCACCCGCTACCGGGAGGACCCCGTGCGCATCATCCGTGCGGTGCGTTTTTCTGCCAAGCTCAGCGCGCTGGGCTTCCAGCTGGAGCCCAAAACAGCTGCGCCTCTGATCAAGTCGCAAGAGCTGCTGGCCGACGTGCCCCAAAGCCGGCTCTTTGACGAGATGCTGAAATTGCTGCAAACCGGTCACTCTATGGCCTCAATTGCGCAACTCAAAGCTTTGGGCATGGCGCGGGGCATCTATCCGCTGCTGGATGTTGTCGTCGAGCGTGCAGACCAGATTTTTGTCAACGCGGCGCTGAAGGATACCGACAGACGCGTGGCGGAAGGCAAACCAGTAGCGCCGAGTTTTCTGCTGGCCTGCGCCCTTTGGGCCGACGTACGTGATGGCTGGGCCGCCCGGATCAACCAGCGTCAGGCTGCCCACCCTGCGTTGCAGGATGCCATTGATGATGTCTTTAACGCCCGCATCGGTGATGTGTCTGGTCGCGGCAAGCTGGCCAGCGACATGCGTGAAATCTGGATGCTGCAGCCCCGTTTTGAAAAGCGCGTGGGCAGTGCGCCGTTTGGCCTGACGGATCAGCCCCGTTTTCGGGCCGCCTTTGACTTTATGCGTTTGCGGGCCGATGCCGGTGAAATTGATGTGGTGCTGGCTGACTGGTGGCAAGAGTTCAGCATGGCCAGCGATGAGTTGCGCCAGGACATGGTCGACCAAGTGCGTGAAGAGCAACAAAAACGCCAGCGTGCGCCACGGGTGCACAAATTGCCCGTTGCCAAGGAGCAGCCTCTTCAAGCGGCAACCCCCGACGACGCTTTGCCGAGAGTGGAGCAGGCTGATTCAGGCGCCATGGACGACTCGGCACCCAAAAAGCGGCGGCGTCGCCGGCGTACAAGCGGAGCCAAGGCGGGTGATGCGCCGATGCCGGATGTCAGTGAGTGACTTCAGAGGGCCCAAGGCGTGCAGAGGTCACCGCTTACATTGCGCTGGGTGCCAACCTCGGTGACCCAGTACAGGCGTTGACCCTGGCGATGGGTGCGATGGCGCACTTGCCAGGCACCCGACTGTTGACGCGCTCATCCTTATACCGAACCGCGCCCATTGATTCAAACGGGCCGGATTATGTGAACGCTGTAGTTGCCTTGGCAACAACGCTCACGGCACCTGATCTATTGGGGCAACTGCAGGCGCTGGAGTCCTCGGCAGGCCGCGAGCGGCCGTACCGCAACGCGCCCCGAACGCTTGACCTTGACTTGCTGTTGTATGGCTCTTCTGCCTTGCAGTCAGCAACTTTGCTGGTGCCGCACCCCCGGATGTACGAGCGGGCATTTGTCCTGCTGCCCTTGTCTGAGATTGCGCCGCATGCCGTGACTCTGGCACAGCTACAGGCGGTTCAGTGCCAAGCCGTTGCTCGTCTCCCGAGCTGATAAGCCGCGGCGCACTGTTGCTGCTGGCAGACGTTAAGATCCTCAATAGCCAACTTAAAGTGCTCAGGAGACAAAAATGAATTTCAACAATATCAGGCTCGCCGCCAAGCTATGGCTGGCAACTGCAGTCATCGTTCTTGGTCTGTGTGTGGTGGTGGGTTTTACCGCTCTGCGCATGGCCCAGGACCGCGCAGACAGCACGGCAGAATATGACTCGCTCAGCAAAAAGATCCAGCTCACCAACCGTTGGGCAGGGTTGACCGAAACCAACGCAGCGCGATCACAGGCCGTCTTACTCAGTTCCGACCCCGCTGTGGAAGTCGGCTTGAAAGGCGCCATTGCCGCGACGTCGGCTGAAATTGGTGAGATTCAAAAAATGATCGAGGCCAGCGGCCTGAACGATGCTGACCGTGCCCAGATGCAAATGATCGCCAACAATCGCAAAATTGTGTTGGAGACCCGCGCAAACGCCATGAAGTTTCGCGCGGACGGTATGCCGACTGAGGTGGTGGAGACCATCGAAACCAAATACAACCCTGCCATGTCGGTCTATCAAAAATCGCAGCGCGATTTTGCGGCTATGCAGGAACAAGCGTTCACAAACTCGCGTTTGCACTATGCACAAAGCGCCAAGACAATTTCCAACATCGCCATCGTCACCATCTTTTTGCTGATCGTCGGCATTCTGTTGGGTGCGAGCTGGCTGATTCGTTCAATCCGTCGTCCTTTGGTTCAGGCGAATGATCTGGCCTCCCGAATTGCACAGGGCGACCTCAGCATGGAAATTGACACAACGCGTGGTGACGAGTTTGGTGATCTGATGAAGTCACTGTCGTCCATGAACCAATCGTTGGGTCGTATGGTTCAGCAGGTTCGCCTAAGCACGGACAGCATTGCCACGGCCAGCGCCGAAATTGCCATGGGCAACAACGATCTGGCCCAGCGCACAGAGCAGACCTCCAGCAACTTGCAGTCCACAGCGTCCAGCATGGATGAGCTCACCGGCACCGTGCAGCACAGTGCTGACAGCGCGCGCCAGGCTGGCAGTCTTGCCGCGGATGCTTCTGCCGTGGCCGAGCGGGGTGGGGCGGTGGTCAAGCAAGTGGTTTTCACCATGGAAGAGATCAACGTCAGCAGCCGAAAAATCTCGGACATCATTGGCGTCATCGACGGCATTGCGTTCCAGACCAACATCCTGGCGCTCAACGCGGCAGTGGAAGCTGCTCGGGCTGGTGAGCAGGGGCGTGGTTTTGCCGTGGTAGCCAGCGAAGTGCGCAGCTTGGCACAGCGCAGTGCAGAGGCCGCCAAAGAGATCAAGACGCTGATCGGCACATCGGTCGAGAAGGTGGCATCAGGCACCAAATTGGTGTCCGATGCTGGCGTCACCATGAGCGACATTGTGCTGTCAGTGCGCAAAGTGGCTGACGTGATTGGGGAAATTACCGCGGCGTCCACCGAGCAAAGCTCTGGCATCTCCAGCGTCAATCAGGCGGTTGGTAATCTGGACCAGATGACGCAACAAAACGCGGCGTTGGTGGAGCAAAGTGCGGCGGCGGCCGAGAGCTTGCGCGAGCAGGCGGATCAGTTGGCGCAGGCGGTTGCGGTGTTCAAGGTCAGAGGCTCCACGGCATTGGGCTCGTCTGGCCGTCATACCAAAGACATCACGCCACGTGCCGAAAACCTGAGCTACAAGCGGCCACAACCTTTGCCCAAGTCCAAACCAGCGCCAGCGTTGGCCGCCGCACGGGCGCCAACACGCAAGCCGTCATTGGCAATCTCCAAGCCCAATGCAGCTGCGCCCGCCAAAGTGACGCCGGCGGCCAGTGCCGGTGCCAGCGACGATTGGGAATCTTTCTAAAAAGTTTCGTTGTTAGCAACCCCGTCGAGATGCGGGGTTATGCAGCAACTTGCCGGGCTTTGTGAATTAAGCCAACTCGGCGATCAATTCAATTTCAACGCACGCGCCCATCGGGATTTGCGCCACGCCAAAGGCACTGCGGGCGTGGGCGCCGGCGGGGCCAAAAATCTCGCCAATCAGTTCGCTCGCTCCGTTTGTCACCAAATGCTGCTCGGTGAATTCGCCAGTGGAGTTGACCAGGGACATCAGCTTCACAATGCGCTTGACCCGGTTCAGGTCGCCCACTGCGGCGTGAAGTGTTCCCATGAGGTCAATCGCAATGGAGCGCGCTGCGGCCTTGCCTTCGGCGGTACTCATGTTTTTACCCAGTTGGCCGACCCAGGGGGCGCCGTCTTTTTTGGCAATATGACCGCTTAAAAATACCAGATTGCCCGTTTGAACAAACGGCACATAAGCCGCTGCGGGAATGGCCACGGGCGGCAGGCTGATATTGAGTTCGCTTAACTTGGCGTAAATGCTCATTGGGTTTCCTTATTTAAATTTTAAGTAAAAATGGCCTCTAGCCCTTACGGAATAGGCGCTAGTAGCTATATAAATAATAGTGAAAAGTCAGACTGATGTCTATTGTCAGCGGGCCATGTTTTGCATGATCTGGCCTTGTGATTGACTTTGGTTTTGTGATTGCGTCTGAGTCTGTGACTGGAGCGAGTCCGGCAACAGCGCCGCCACCACCGGCTCCACCGTCACGCCCACTGTCAAGGTGTGGCTGGCGCCGCCATGGATAACGCCGCGAATAGGGGAGACGTCCGCAAAGTCCCTGCCAGTTGCCAGCGTGACATAGTCTGCGCCGGGTGAGTGCCAGCCCGCCCGGTTGTTGGTGGGGTCCAGGTCGCACCAGCGGTCACCAGGCGGTAAATCGGGCACATAAACGGCCACCCAGGCGTGTGAGGCGTCGCTGCCCTTGAGCTTGACGGTGCCCGGTGCCGGTTGGGTCAGCAAATAGCCGCTCACATAGCGTGCCGGTATGCCCATGGCGCGCAGGCACGCAATCATGATGTGGGCAAAGTCCTGGCACACGCCCTTGCGCTGGGCCAGCGCCTGCAAGGCTGGTGTGTTGATCTGGGTGCTCTGGCTTTCATAGGTGAAGTCGGCGTGGATACGCTGCATCAAGTTTTCTGCGGCTGCCAAAACCCCCACGCCTGGTGGAAAGCTGGGGCGCGCATACGCTGCAAATTCAGCGTGCCGGGGGCAAAAGGGCGAGGCAAAAACAAATTCGTTAGCGGCGTCAAAATGCCCGCCCGAGCGGTAGCGAAACCGGTCCCGGGTTTGCTCCCAGCTCAAGTTGCTCAACGGCAACATGCGGGCGACCGTGGTGACCACGCTGTGTGCCACCACGTCAAGCACCGAATGTGGCGTTTGCAGCGAGAAAAAGCAGCGGGGGTTGCCAAACACGTCCAGTGTCTGGGTCATCTGCGCCGGCAATGGGCTGATGTGCAGGGTATGGCTCAGCAGCTGCTGGTGGCGCGTGCTGATGGGTTGCAAGTAGGCCATGTGCTGCGCGGTTTCCACCGCAGGCAGGTAGTCATACCGGGTTTCATGGGTGATTTGCAGTTGCATCAGGTGCCCACGCTCTGGTTGCTTTCACCCGAGTGGGTGAAGTAAGTGGCGCTGATCGCATCTGACACATGCAGTGACGCGGCCGAGCACTGCAGCAACAAATCGTTTAACGCGAAGAAATAGCCCGGCCCATCTGCCGAGCTTGTGTTGCCGGGGTCGACATCCAGCGCTTGCGCTTCACACAACTGCGCCAGGCTCCAGGCGGTGGGGTCGGGCACGCGCAGCGACAAGGCGCTGAGTTCTGTGGGTTCGCTGCCAGCCAGCTTGGCCAAGCGCCCGCGCAGGGTGTGGGTGACCCAGGCCAACGAGCGTGGGTTGTCACGGTCCAGCACCAAAAGGTCAATCAGTGCGGCCATGTCGCGGCTTTGCTGAAACTGGGCATGGAAGGTGATGGTGCTGTCAAACAGTGAAATCATGGCGTCAAAGCCACCCGCGGTGTGGACCGATCCGGTCTCGAACCCCCGCGCCAAAGCGGTCGCCAGAAAACTCAAGCGTTCAATATGGCGGCCAATGCTCAGCAGACGCCAGCCGTCGTCACGCGTCATACGGTCAGTTTGGGCGCCGGTGATGGCGGCCATGTGGTCGCTGGTGTTCTTCAGAATTTGCAGTGCTTGTACCGATGAGTAGTCACCGGCCCGTGCATGCGCTCTGCAGCGCTCAAACAACTCTTCTTCCGCACGCACGATGACGCGCCAGTGCTCCTGCGACAAGCGCTCACGCACCGTGGAGCCGGCCATCTTGAGCGCGCGCAGGTAATAGCCCACGCTCGTGGCGCCGTCGGTGCTACCCAGGCTGGAGATCAAAGAGCGTTCAAAGACTCGCCTGGCTTGGGCCGCCGCCGGCACGCCGGGCAACACCAAGGTGTTGGCCAGCGCCATTTTGCTCAACCAGGCCAGCAGCGGTGGTGATGATTGCTCTTCACCATTGAGACACTCCAGGGTCAGCCGTGCCAGCCGAATGGCGTTTTCAGTGCGTTCGGTGTAACGGCCCAGCCAAAACAGGTTTTCAGCGGCACGGCTGGTCACCAGGCGTTTGCGCTGGGCCAGTGAGGCGGGGGTCATGTGGGGCTGCAAGAGGGTGGTTTTATCCACCTCACCGCGGGTCAAGGCCCAGACATCGGCACTGCTGCCGCCGCGCTGCATGGACGCAATTTCTGCCGTGGCGCCGGCCACGCGGGCCAGACCACCGGGCAGCACCCGCCAGGCTTGCGGACCGTCTGACACGGCAAACACCCTCAACAGGCTGGAGCGCAGCGCCAACTGGCCTGAGGCGCCTTGGGCCGGCTTGGTACCCGTACCTGTTGCGCCGACTTGCCAAATGGGCATTTGCGACAGAGGCACATAAGCCTGCACCGTGTGGTCTTCGCTTTGCCGGGTGATGCGACCGGCCCACTCATCAAGTTCGCGGGCAGAAAGCGAGCGACCCAGGACCGCATCAAAGCTGCCGTGGGCAGGCGAGCCGGGGTAAGTGGGCTTCAAGGCGCAGTCGCGCAAGCGGGGCAGGGCCTCTTCCATGGCGGAGCGTTCGCCGCACCACCAGGTGGGCAGGGCCGGCAACTGCAGTGCCTCGCCAAGCAGGTGGTTGGAGAGTGCGGGCAAAAAGCCCAAGAGCGCTGGCGACTCCAGAAATGCCGAGCCCGGTGCGTTGGCCACCAGCACGTTGCCCGCCCGAATGGCTTGCAACAGGCCAGGCACCCCCAATGTGGAGTCAGGGCGCAACTCCAGCGGGTCCAGGTACTCATCGTCGACCCGCTTCAATAAGCCATGCACGGGCACCAGGCCCTTGAGGGTTTTGAGGAACAAGTGTTCGTCGCGCACGATCAGGTCACTGCCTTCAACCAAGCTCAAGCCCAAATAGCGTGCGAGATAAGCGTGTTCGAAATAGGTTTCGTTGTAGGGCCCGGGGGTGAGCAGCGCCAGATGGGAGTCTGCGCCTGCCGGGCTCATGGTCTTGAGGCTGTCCATGAGCGCGCGGTAAGTGCCGGCCAAGCGCTGCACACGCATGGCCTGAAAAGCATCGGGGAACTGGCTGGAAATGGCCAGGCGGTTTTCCAGCAGGTAGCCCAGGCCCGATGGCGCCTGGCAGCGCTGGCTGATCACCCACCAGTTGCCGTCCGGGCCGCGCGCCAGGTCGAAGGCGGCAATGTGCAAGTGGGTGCCGCCCACCGGTTTGACACCATGCATGGCCCGCAAGTAACCCGGGTGCCCCTGTACCAGCGCGGGTGGCAAAAGGCCTTTTTCCAGCAACTGCTGTGGGCCGTACACGTCGGCCATCACTTTTTCCAACAGCCGCATGCGCTGCATGACGCCAGCCTCAATTTTTTGCCAGCTCTCCGGTTCGATCAAAAGAGGGAACAGATCGAGCGACCAGGGGCGCTGGGGGCCACCTTCATCGGCATAGACGTTGTAAGTCACGCCGTTGTCCCGTATTTGGCGCTCCAGTGTGGTGACACGTTGATTCAGCTGTTGGGCACCTTGCTCCCCAATATTTTCGAAGAATTGATCCCAAGCCCCCGTCAGATGGTCTTCATTAGCTACTGAATTTGCAGCTAACGTGGCGGTGGCCTGCGCTGGCCTGGACGAGGTGCCGCGCAGTTCATCAAAATGGCCGGGTGCCGCCGTGCTGGCCAGCGCCATGGTCAGGATGTCGGGTGGTGGTGGCGCTTCGGCCGTGGAGGGTGATTCGGTTGCATCTTTCACCCTCAGGAGTATGCCAGCGTCGCCAGTGCAAATTGAGGGCTATCGCGATTGCTGCATCACGACAGCGTCCAAATTGAGCGCCCTGATGCGTTTGGCCGCCGCGTTGGCCTCCGACTCGGACTTGAAGGGCCCCGCGCGCACGCGGGTGCGCTCGCCCCGCGGGGTGCTGACGGTGCTGCTGAGCGTTGACAGCCCGGCCTGCTCCAGCCTGTTGAGGGCGTTTTGCGCATTGGCGTCTTTGGCAAACAAGCCCACGTTGATGTAGAAACGCTGCCGCGCTGGCGGCGCCGGGCGAACTTCAACGGCTGGGCTGGCTTGGGCCGTTGTCGTTGGGGGCGCGCTTGGTAAAAATGGGGCGGGTGCCTGTGCAGGTGCTGTTGTCGTGTCGGGCGCCGGTGCTGGCTGCGGGGCTGAAGCGGCCTGTGATGGCGTCTCACTGACGGCGGTGGCAGGATTTTCAGCCTGGGTCACCAAGCCCGACTGCATGGGCGACGGCGGTGCCGCAGTTGTGGGCAAGTCCGCCGTTTCGGTAGGCTGCTTGCGTGGGCTCAACGCAGGGTCAGGTTGCACGGTGGTTTGCGTCGGTGTGCCGGGTTCATCGATCCCAGTAGCCTGTAGGGCGCGCCATCCATAAAGCGCCAGAGCGGCTGCAATGACCAGGGCGTTCACCGACACCAGCCACAGAAAGCGCTGACGCGAACTGGCCTGACGCGTGAGCAGGGCGCAGGCTTCAGTCAATGTGGCGGACTCCCGCAAGGCGTTGGCCATTTTTTTGCGACACGCCGTGTGCAGCAGCCAGTTGCCCAGCAGCCCGGGCATACCAAACATCAGACCCACCAGCGCGACCAGCAGCGATAGTTCAGTGCCGGCCGAAAACTGAAAAATCATGCGCCCCAGGCCAAACAACAGCAACACGGCGCCGGCCACCACAGTCGCATAAGCCAGGGCGGCCAGACCCAACCCTCTGAAAATCATCCAATTCACCGTGTACAAACAGGCTGCCCAGTTCCAGGCCAGGCGCAGACGGCCAGCCGCTTCAAAGCGGGTGAAGATGGGCAGGTAATAGTCGTTACTGATGGGGCCGATGGCCGCGCTGTACAAGGCCGAGGTGGCATTGCCTTGCGACGTGTCCAGCTTGCTGGCGGCGGGTGGGGCAGAGGGCTTGGGGGCAGGCATGCTTTATTTTGTCATGGGGGTGGGCACTTGCCTGACAATCGCGGGTTGATTCCACGTTTAATTCCATGACCTCTATGACTTCAGAAGCCCCTGTGACCGCCGCCGAGCCGACGCCTGAGCACGCCCCCGCGGCCAGTCCAAAAAGCAAGCCCTCGGTTCAGCCGGTCCTTGAAAAACTGTTTGAGCTGTACCCGAATTTGTTTGGTGCCGAATTTCTGCCCTTGAAGCTGGGCGTGTTTCAGGAACTGCTGGCAGCGCACCCTGATGTTTTTGAGCGCGATAGCCTCAAACTCGCGCTGGGCTTGCACACCCGCTCGGGCCGCTATTTGCAGAGCGTGGCCGCTGGCCACAAACGCCACGACCTGCAAGGGGTGGCGGGGGAAGATGTTGCGCCTGAGCACATCTACTTCGCTCTGGTGGAGTTGTTTCGCCGCCGGCAACGCCGCACCGCTGAAGACCTGCGACCCAAATTGCGCAAGCAACTGATTGCCGCGTTTGAAGCCTCGGGACTCACTTACCAGGCGTACCTGGGCCGAGTCCAAACCAAAGACCTGGAGGCCAACGCCTGGCTGGAAGAGGCTTTGGAGGCCCATGGCCAAGCGGCGGCCAAGCTGGAAGCGCTGCGCAGCGCCTTTGAGGCCAGCGGCAAAACTCTGGAAGAGTTTGCCGACATGTACGGGCTCAGCGTGATGGATGTGCGCGGATTGAAAGCCGCGCTGGCCCAAGCCCCTAGCCCCGCCGCAGATCCAGCGTAAACGGGAACTCCCGGCTCGCCGCCACATTGATGGTGGCGGGCGGAATCACCAGTGTGCCCGGCGTGTGGCCCATGGCCGCAAAACGCGACATGCGACGGCTCTCGGCCTCGTAAGAGTTGACCGGGAAGGTGTCCGGATTCAGGCCGCCAGGGTGCGCCACGTAATACTGGCAGCCACCAATCGAGCGCTTCATCCAGGTGTCCACAATGTCAAAGGTCAGCGGCGTGTGAATGCCGATGCTGGGGTGCAGGGCCGACGGCGGGTTCCAGGCCTTGTAGCGCACACCGGCAACAAATTCGCCAATGGTGCCGGTCGATTGCAGAGGCAGGGCGCGGCCGTTGCACGTCACCACATAACGGCTCTCGTTCAGGCCGGTCACATGCACTTCAATGCGTTCCAGCGATGAATCAACATAGCGGGCAGTACCGCCCGGTGCGCCTTCTTCACCCATCACATGCCAAGGTTCCAGTGCGTTGCGCAAGGTCAGCTCCACGCTGGCCGACTGAACCGTGCCGACAATGGGGAAGCGGAACTCGTAATGCGGCGCAAACCAGCTTGAATCAAAGGCATAACCGGCACTGCGCATCTCCGCCATCACGTCATCAAAGTCTTGCTTGATGAAGGTCGGCAGTAAAAAGCGGTCATGCAGCTCGGTGCCCCAGCGCGTGGCGGGTGCTTTGTAGGGCGTTTTCCAGAAACGCGCGACCAGCGCACGCAGCAAGAGCTGCTGCACGCTGCTCATGTGCGGGTGCGGTGGCATCTCGAACGCACGCAGTTCCAGCAGACCCAGGCGGCCGGTGGCCGAGTCAGGCGAGTACATCTTGTCGATGGAGAACTCACTGCGGTGGGTGTTGCCGGTGGCGTCAATCAAAATATTGCGCAGCGTGCGGTCGACCAGCCACGGCGGCATGCTCTGGCCGTGCAACTCACGGTTCTTGTAAATCTGCTCAATGGCAATTTCCAGCTCGTACAACTGGTCGTTGCGCGCCTCGTCCACGCGCGGGGCCTGGCTGGTGGGGCCAACAAACATGCCGCTGAACAGGTAACTGAGCGACGGGTGGTTGTGCCAGAACAGCAGCAGGCTGGCCAGCAATTCGGGCTTGCGCAAGAACGGGCTGTCTGACGGGGTGGCGCCACCCATCACAAAGTGGTTGCCTCCACCGGTGCCGGTGTGGCGTCCGTCCTTCATGAACTTCTCCGCCGACAGGCGGGACTCAAACGCGGCGTTGTACAAAAACTCGGTGTTTTTGACCAGGTCTTTCCAGTTGGTGACCGGGTGAATGTTCACCTCAATCACACCGGGGTCGGGCGTCACTTGCAGCAACTTCAGGCGTGGGTCGCGTGGGGGCGGGTAGCCTTCCAACACGATCTTGACTTTCAGCTCTTCAGCCGTGGCCTCAATGGCGGCCAGCAGGTCCAGATAATCGTCGAGCTTTTCGAGCGGCGGCATGAAGACGTAGATCACGCCCGATTTCACGCCTACCGCTTCGGCTTTGGGGCCACTGGCACGGCGCGGGTCACGGACTTCCACGCACAGCGCGCTGCGGGTGATCCACGCGGCTGATTCCTGGCGCGCGGGTGCACGGGCGAAGTCGGCCGGTTCCGTTTGGGCGCGGCTTTGCGCGTTGCCCGCCACAGCCGCTTGTGCGCTACCTGTGCTGGTCTGGAATTTACGCGCCGCCTCAGGCCGCGGGCCACTGCCTGACAGGTAGGGTGTGCTCTGGTTGTAAGGGTTGGTCGTTTGGCCGTTAGAACTGGACGGGGTGTAGCGCGCCACCATGGTTTGGTGGGCGGGCAGACCGGGGCGGGGTGCCGACGGGTCTTGTTCAATCAAGTAAGGATAGTCCGCCTTGCTCACCCAGGGCTGAGAGTCCAGCGGCAGGCGCAAGCCCATGGGCGAGTCGCCGGGCATCAGGTACAGGCGCTCGTCACGTAAAAACCACGAGCCGGTGACCCAAACTGGTCCATCAGCGCCGGGCGTTTCAGCCACCTTCACGGGCAGCACATAGCCCACCACACTGTCGAGCTTTTGCTCAAACACGCGGCGCAGGCGCGC
>CAZLRQ010000027.1:5000-15868 GCA_964562035.1 uncultured Rhodoferax sp.
TTTATATCGGTAGGGGAGCGTTTTATTGTAGTTAGAAGTATGAACGAAAGTGAATATGGACGAAATAAAAGTGAAAATGTCGGATTGAGTAGCGAAAATACTGGTAAGAATCCAGTGCCCCGAAATCCTAAGGTTTCCTACGGAAGGTTCGTCCACGTAGGGTTAGTCAGATCCTAAGAAGAGGTGAATAAGCGTATTCGATGGTAAATAGGTTAATATTCCTATACTGTATTATGCATAAAAAATTAATGAGGGACGGAGAAGGCTAATTTTACTAGGATAATCATGGAATAACTAGTGTAAATATCTAAAGCGTAGATAAATAGAGAAAATATTTAGAGCTGAAGAATGAATTTTAAGTTTTATAAAAAAATTTAGAAATAATAAAATCAAACTCCCAAGAAAAGCTCAGATAAAAGCATAAACATCTGTACCAGAAACTGACACAAGTGGGAAGGTAGAAAATACTAAGGGGCGCGAGAGAACTCTCCTTAAGGAACTCGGCAAAATGACTCTGTAACTTCGGAAGAAAGAGTGCCTATAAATTTTAGTTAACTAAAATTTAGGTTGCAATATCAAGTTCCAAGCAACTGTTTAACAAAAACACAGGTCTCCGCTAAGTTGAAAAACGACGTATGGGGGCTGACGCCTGCCCAGTGCCGGATGGTTAAAGAAATTGGTTAGAAGTAATTCAAAGCTGATGACTGAAGCCCCGGTGAACGGCGGCCGTAACTATAACGGTCCTAAGGTAGCGAAATTCCTTGTCGGGTAAGTTCCGACCCGCACGAATGGCGTAATGATTTGGAAGCTGTCTCAAGGAGGGACTCGGCGAAATAGAAATGTCTGTGAAGATGCGGACTACCTGCGCCTGGACA
The DNA here is from genome assembly GCA_964562035.1 of uncultured Rhodoferax sp. Lineage (GTDB taxonomy): Bacteria > Pseudomonadota > Gammaproteobacteria > Burkholderiales > Burkholderiaceae_C > Rhodoferax. Next base: position 5,876 of record CAZLRQ010000027.1, read on the forward strand.
GTAAGACCCTATGAAGCTTTACTGTATCCTAAAATTGATTATTACTTTTTTTTGTGCAGAATAGGTGGGAGATTAAAATAATCGTTAATGAGATACCACTCTTAAAAAACTAATTTTCTAATTTCAAAATTTAATTTGAAAAACATTTTTAGGTGGACAGTTTGACTGGGGCGGTCGCCTCCTAAAAAGTAACGGAGGCGTACAAAGGTTTTCTCAAATCGATCAGAAATCGATTGTAGAGTGTAAAGGTAAAAGAAAGCTTAACTGTGAGACTTACAAGTCAAACAGAGACGAAAGTCGGTCTTAGTGATCTGACGCTGCTGTGTGGAAAGGGCGTCACTCAACGGATAAAAGTTACTCTAGGGATAACAGGCTGATCTCCCCCAAGAGTTCCTATCGACGGGGAGGTTTGGCACCTCGATGTCGGCTCATCGCATCCTGGGGCGGTAGTACGTCCCAAGGGTTGGGCTGTTCGCCCATTAAAGCGGTACGTGAGCTGGGTTCAGAACGTCGTGAGACAGTTCGGTCCATATCCGGCGTAGGCGTTGGAATATTGAGAGTGACCTTTCTCTAGTACGAGAGGACCGAGAAAGATATGCCTCTGGTGTACCAGTTATTGTGCCAACAGTAAACGCTGGGTAGCTACGCATAGTTTGGATAATCGCTGAAAGCATCTAAGTGAGAAACCGTCCTCAAGATTAGTATTCTTAAAGTTGCAGCTAGACTAGCTGTTTGATAGAGTTTTTTAGGTGTACATATAGTAATATATTTAGCCAAAATCTACTAAAGACTTATTATTTAAGTATATAACTAATATTTTAATTTAATTTTTGGTCTTCATAGTATAATGGAACCACATCATCCCATTCCGAATATGAGTTTGTTAAACATTATTACGGCAAAAATACTTAATAAGTGATTATTTGGAAAAATAGCATAATGCCAAGATTATTCCCTATAGCTCAGTGGTAGAGCGTTCGGCTGTTAACCGACAAGTCAATGGTTCAAATCCGTTTAGGGAAGTAAATTTATATTTATTTCCCTAATATAATTTTTATCAATTAAATTAGTATATACTATATATAAGAGCTCAAAAATTTAATTAGTATATAAATATGAAAATAAAGAAATTTGAAAAACCTTTTTTCTATATAGAAATTCCAGCAAATAAAGAACAAGTTTTTTGCTTGAAATTTTTCATAAAAAATTTGGTTTTATACAAGATAATGATAACGAAATTATTAATTATTTTGAAAATTTCATTATCATTATCTTGAGTTTATTGGCTATAATTATATTATAATATGTGTATTTATAAATTTAATTATTTAATATTAAAGTATCTCAATAAAATAGATATAACTAGTTTATTTTTACAATAGGTATCTCCGGTAAAAATTTTACCATAAAGTCAAATCTTGAAAATAAAATTATTATAAAAGCATATATTATTCCTAGAATTAATACAGTTTTAAAAAAAATGTTGTATAAATTTATAAAAACTTGCATTAATAAACTATCTTTTACATTACTTTTTTTATTTTTTTTTAATGGTTTATTTTTAAAAAAAATAAAATTTATTAAGATACAACTTAAAAAGATTAAAAAGCATACTTGTGCTTTCCAGTTGCTTTCAAGCATAATCATTAATTTTAGTATAAAATTTCGCTCACTTTCACTTAAATTTTTATGCTTACTTTTTATTATAAAATAATAAAAAGCTAATATTACATAAATATTTTCTAAAATATTTATGTAATATTGAGATTGATTCGGTTTTATTTTTAACTCTTTCTCTAAGATTGCATTTAAATCAATAAATTTTTGTAAAAATTTGTATATATAAATATATACATATAGTCTTGTTATCCGTAAAAAATAAAAGATCATTATAATATATTTTTCATATTCTAAAATTTTTAAAAGGTTTGCTAACCTTATTAAATTTTGACGTTTTAAAATTTTCTTTTTTGAAATTACAAATATGTATATTTTATAAATTTTATTCATTTTTTTAAAAAATTTATCAATAAAATTTAATGTTAATGGTGGCTTTTTTAAAAATTCTGAATTATACTCTTGATTATATACATTTTTAAATATTTGAATTTTAATTTTTTTTAACTCTAATGATTTATTAACTTGAACTGCCATAGTTTATTTTAAATTTTTTTTTTATATAATTTATTATTTAATATATATAATATATATATAATTTATTAAATAAAAGTTCAAATTTTTAAAATAAAATTATTCTAATGATATAATGCTTTATATTACTAGATTTTTATATTTATAGAATAAACTTTTTTCAATAAAATATTCAAATTTAGTCCTAAAAATTATATTATAATATATTAAGCTTTGCAGGGTAAAAATTTTTATCAGGCGTATTTTTACGCTATATAAACACTTTTAACTGTTTCAAGTACTTATTTACCTTTCTTATAATTATTCCATAAAAAATTTTCAAATTTGCTACTATTTGGAACTTGTGATAAATCTAACATTGTATGAAGTTCTGATAGTAAAATCATTGTATAAATATATGATGCACCTACTGCTAAAACACTGCCTAAAATAATTGGAAACCAATCTTTAAAAAATATTAATAAAACACCTCTTTTTTTCTCTGGTTTTATGTATGGTTTTTTATCGAACAATAATTTATATAATACATCATTTGTTCTATCACTAATTAATTTATTCCATAAATTAATTAATTTATCTTTAAATATTAAGCAAATAGATAAAAGTGCTACAAAAAAAAGTTGCATTTTATCGTTATTTTGAAGTAAAAACATCCACTCATAACCTTTCTTTTTAAAATCTTCATTATTAGTATTCATTACACTAAATATAATAGTCATTAAAATTATTGATATATTTTCGATTATGTTTTTTAAAGTTTCATATTCAGGTTCGTTTAAATTTATGCGTTTTTTCCAATAGCGTTTTTTCCAATAGTAATCAAATAAAGCTGATAAATTAATAAATTCACAAATTAAAATACAAAGATATACTTCAAAGAGTACTTTAGTTAAATTTAATAGTATCAAATATTTACTATAGTATAAATTTTTAAGTATTTTGTACAACACAATTCGTTTATTGCCTCTTAAAAAACGTAATAAATACTTCAATTTATCGATTAGATAACTAAGCTGTGGGTTATCGCGAATTTTCTTCAATAACCATTCTAAGTAATCAACGTCATCAATATACTCTATATTATTATCTAATAGGCCTGTATGTGCTGGTATAAGAGGTTTTATTTCTATATCTGGTCCCTCAAATCTTGGCAATGGATCGAATGGCCTAGGATCTCTAGGCTCCGGATCAATTGGTATTGATACATTCGAGTTCAAGCTTAATATTAAATATTTTAAAAGTAATTCAGTATTTAACTCTGTATTATTATTATTAGTATTCATATTTCAATTATTTATATATTTTTTTTAACAATTTACACTTAGAGAATACTTTTATGATTAGAGAATAATTTTATGATTTTCCGCCGGTGGGTAATGGGTTAAAGGCCCATCCCCACCCCTAGCGAGTAATGGGCTTTGAACCCATGAATTCAGCTTGGAAGGCTAAAGTTTTACCACTAAACTATACTCGCTTTGAATGGTGGGTTACCTGGGATTCGAACCCAGAACTTACTAGTTAAAAGCCAGTCACGCTGCCTTTGCGTCAGTAACCCTATTTCTATTCTTTTATAATGGCGAGATTGACGGGACTTGAACCCGCAACATCTACCGTGACAGGGTAGTGTTCTAACCATTTGAACTACAACCTCTATGGGGAGAGAGAGGGATTTGAACCCTCGGTATATTTTTTTAATATTATATACTATAGATTAGCAATCTATTGCAATAAACCTCTCTGCCATCTCTCCAATTAAAGTTTTGGAGGCTTTGATTGGTATCGAACCAACGATCTTAGGTTTATGAATCCTATACTTTAACCATTTAAGCTACAAAGCCAAATTATTTCTATTTTATTGTTACTTGAGCACCTGCAGATTCCAATTCTTTTTTAAATTGTTCGCACTCAGTTTTAGTTAAACCTTCTTTTAATAATTTTGGAACAGAATCGATTAATTCTTTTGATTCTTTTAAACCATACCCTGTAATATTTCGAACAATTTTTAAAATTGGAATTTTTTTTGTTGTAGGTACTTCATTTAAAATAAGATCAAATGTATTTTTTTCTTCTATGACTATTTCTTCTTTTGTTATTAATTCTTCTTGTGCGCTAATTTTACTAGACTCAAAATTTATAATAGAATTTACACTTGTTATACCAAAAGTTTTTTCAAATTCTTTTATTAAAATTGATATTTCTAATAAAGTTAAATTTTTTAAAGACTCAATAATAATATTAATTTTAGTATTATTCATATTATAATTAATTTTTAATTAAAAGAATTAAGATCTATATTTAAAGATGGGCTCATAGTACTACATATATAAAAAGATTTAATGTATTTACCCCTTAAACCTGTAGGTTTATTTTTATGAAGAGAATTATAAATTGTTATTAAATTTTCTTTAAGCTCTTCATTTGATAAATTTGTTTTACCAAATGGAATATGAACAGTTCCATTTTTATCTACTTTATATTCAAATTTACCTTGATTATACTCAGAAATAGTTTTTTCAAGATTTCTTGTTAAAGTTCCAGATTTTGGAGACGGCATTAATCCTTTTGGGCCTAATATATGACTTACTTTTAATAATTTTTCACTAATTTCTGATGTAGCTATCAAGATATCAAAATCAAATTTATTTTGATATATTTTTTTTAATAAATCATCACATCCAGCAATAAATACACCCAAACTTAAGGCATAATCTATATTTGCTTCTGATGTTAATACAGCTATTTTTTGATTTTTAACAAAATTATTAGGCAAAATTAAATTTGAACATAATTGTTGATTAGGGTATCGAGGATTTATATTCAAAGTTATATGTGCTTCGAATGTTTCTGAAAATTTTGCTGTAGTTAATTTTTTAATTATAGAGGTAGCATTACGTAAATTTATATACAAAGGTAATGTTGATGTATAGACTTTCAATAATTTAAATCTTTTTGAACGCATTTTCATAGTTATTTTAATCAATAATTTCAATTCTCATATTCTTTGCTGTTCCCGATATTATAGAAATAGCTTTTTTTATATCAGTTGTGTTAAGGTCTTGTAATTTATAATTAGCAATTTCTTTAATATTTTTTTTGGAAATACTACCAATTATTTCTTTTTTTTGTTCTAAATTTTTTTTTTGCTCTGTCGTTGGCTTTTTTATTATAGAATTTTTAAAAATTAAAACAGACGTAGGCTCAGATTTTAAAATAAAATTATAAGATTTATCCTCATAAATTGTAATTTTAACTGGAATAATCAATCCAGTTTTATCTATGGTTTTAGCATTATATTCTTTGCAAAAAGCTGCAATATTTACACCATGTTGACCTAAAGCTGGACCAATAGGAGGTGCTGGAGTTGCTTTTCCAGCAATTAATGCTAATTTTATAAAGGCTTTAATTTTTTTTCTTATCATAGATATATATTATATATAATATTTATATATACATTAAGCTACTATACACGTTTTAAAGGATTTGAACCTTTTCCTTAGATTTTGGAGATCTATATTCTACCAAATAAACTAAAAACGTAATAGCTTTAATTTATATTTAAACATACCAAGAACCAGATTTGAACTGGTGACACGATGAGCTTCAATCAACTGCTCTCCCAACTGAGCTATCTTGGCCATATATTTTATTTATATAAATTAAATTTTTAATATAATATATTATATTATAATATAATAAATATAATATAATAAATATGAAATAAATTTATTACCCTCAAGGGAATTTGAATCCCCGTTACCTCCGTGAAAGAGAAGTGTCCTAGGCCACTAGACGATGAGGGCTTTATTTTTTTAATTTCGGAGTAGTAGGATTTGAACCTACAATCTTCTACTCCCAAAGTAGATACATTACCAAGTTATGTTATACTCCGTTTGTAGATTAATTTTATTACATTCATAATATAAATTATTTTATTAATAGTTCGTTTTCAAAAGTAAAATATTACAAATCTTATAATATTTTTTAAAATTTTCATTCATCATTCATTATAATAAGTAACAATAGTTATAAAAAATACAGAAAAAAACTCATAAAATTATTCTCTAAGTGTAAATTATATAATAAAAATAGAAAAATATAAACTTAAATAAATCTATGAATACAAGTAAAAAAATTATTGGTATTGACCTAGGAACAACAAATTCAGTGTGTGCTATAATGGAAGGTGCTAATCCACATATAATAATTAATTCAGAAGGTTCTAGAACTACACCTTCTGTAATAGCATATACATCAAAAAAAGAAGTTTTAGTAGGCCAACCAGCTAAACGTCAGGCGATAGTAAATCCTTTAAACACGTTTTCATCTATAAAACGATTTATTGGTTTAAAATATGACGAAGTTTTAAATGAAGTAAATAAGGTTTCTTATAAAATTAAAAAAGATAATAATAGAGTACGAATTCATTGTCCAATATTAGATAAAGATTTTACTCCTGAAGAGATTTCTTCAGAAATACTAAAAAAATTAAAACTAACTGCTAGTAACTATTTCAGTGAAAATATAGTAAAAGCTGTAATAACAGTACCTGCTTATTTTAATGATTCTCAAAGACAAGCTACGAAAGATGCAGGTCTACTTGCAGGTTTAGAAGTTCTTCGTATTTTAAATGAGCCAACAGCTGCTGCTTTAGCATATGGATTAAAGCGTGATAAAAATGAAATTGTTTTAGTATTTGATTTAGGTGGTGGTACTTTTGATGTTTCCATATTAGAGATAAATAAAGATGTAATAGAAGTATTAGCAACATCTGGTAATACACACTTAGGTGGGGATGATTTTGATCAATGTCTTGTAAATTATATTATTTCTGATTTTGAACAAAAGTATAAAATCAATCTTTATAATAATAAGCAAGCTTTACAACGTATTATAGAAGCTTCAGAAACAGCAAAGATTGAACTTTCAAATATTGAATCTACCAGTATTAATCTTCCATTTATTTATACAACCAAAGAAAAAGAAATTTTAAATTTAGATCTAAATATTGATCGAAATTTATTTGAAAGCTTAATAGAAGAATTAGTAGATAAATGTAAGGAACCAATTTTGAAGGCTTTAAGTGATTCAAAATTAACTGTAGCTGATTTAAATGAAATAATACTTGTTGGTGGATCTACACGTATACCAATGGTGCGTAAACTATTAGAGAACATGTTTAATATTAAATTAAATCAAAGTATTAATCCTGATGAAGCTGTAGCTGTAGGAGCTGCTATTCAAGCAGGAATAATTGCAGGCGAAATTTTAGATTTAATTCTTTTAGATGTTACTCCTTTATCTCTAGGAGTAGAAGTACAGGGAGAGGTAATGGCAACTATAATACCACGTAATACATCAATTCCTGTTCAAAAATCTGAAATTTTTACTACTTCTTTAGATAATCAGCAAAGTGTTGATATTAATATATTGCAAGGTGATCATAATTTATCAAAAGATAATAAATCTTTAGGGTTGTTTAGCCTTGATGAGATACCACCTTTGCCTAAAGGTAAACCTCGTATTGATGTCACATTTCAAATAGATGCAAATGGAATTCTTTGTGTATCTGCACGAGAAAAAGAGTCTAATAAAGAGCAACATATCACCATAAAAGACTCTTCTTTATTGAGTAAAAAAGAAGTAGAATCTCTTAAAAATAAAAATGAATAAAAAAAATATGATGAATATGAACTCGATAAAAATTACGGTTATAAAACTAGTGAATTCGATAAAAATTACAAGTGTAAGATTAAGTTTTTGCTTTTTTAAAAAATCCTTGGGCGCAATTTTAACCGTTTTAAAAGGGAAAGGTACCAATACTAAAAAGAACACTTATTTCTTAATTATACCCGAAATAATTTACAAATCAACAAATTTTTCTATAGAATTTCCGATGGTAGATCTTGAAAAAATAGATTTTCAACAGCATTTTAAATTTATTGTAGAGCAATTTAAATTTTTAGTAAATATTGCAAAAAATATTTGCGAAAAATTTGATCCTTCGACGATTAGAAAAAAAAAAATTGACTTAATTATAAATAATTTAGTAAATCGTTTAATTAAATTCTTATTAATTTTAATTGTTTATATAATCCTAAAAATTTTTTTTAACAAAAAAAATAACAAAAAAAAAAGTGATTCATGAATTGAATAACCTAACTTTTAAATAACTTTTGACAATCTTTGATAAAATCATTTAAAAAATCATTAGTATCATAATAATGAGGCGCATTAGGCGAAATATAGTATTTAGTAAAAAATGGATTGTTATTTGATAATCCAAAAATTCCATGAAGGTGTATAGCCAGTATTATTATGTAAAGATATGAAATTACTAAAATTAAACAGTTTTTAAAAATAATTGGAAAATAATTTTTAAAAAATTTTATTAGCATACTTCTTTTTTTATCATCTTTTTGGTCTTTATCATCTTCTTTATTTTTATTTTGATCGCCTATTAATGTATACACTAATTTCTTCATATCTTTATATACAAATAAGTATAAATGAGTAAGGAGCAGAAAATTCGATTGTGCATTTTGGGAATTCATAATCCAATAAATCCACCCAATACCTCTTTTTTCAAGATTACTACCTGAAATTTTATATTTATTAAGTATTAAGAACGCGCTAATTATTGAAACATTTTCAATGATTTCAATAATTTTAATTGTAGAAATGTTTTCTAGATTTAAATATTTCTTAAATTTTAAATCGAATTTATCATATAGGTATATCGCAATATAAATACTTGTTATCAATTTAAAGTAACTGAAAAAATTTAAAAAACTCGTAAATCTCATATTTTTTAATAATACCATTACGAATAATGCAAAATCAATATTAAAATTTAGAAAAAAAAGGAATCTAAGTACATAATAATATACATACTCCATTAACATATTAGCATACTCCCTTAATATCTTAGCGTACTCTCTTAATTTTTTAAAAATTTTAAGCATTGTTTCAAATATTAAATCTATTAGCCAATTTTCTTTATAGTCGTATTCAACCTCAGGTATAGGCGGTATGCGCGGCAAACGTGGCGTAGGATACGGTTTCTCTGGTATTATAGGTACAATCGGTGGCAAACTCGGAGGCACATTTGGTAAAGGATATGGGTTATCCGGTATTATAGGAGGCAATGTTGGCTTATCTGGTAAATCTAAATGTTTTATATTGGCCGCAACAATAAATGAACTCAAATATTTGATGTGTTTAATCATAAATTTAATAAAATTTTTATTTAAAATTTAAATATTTTGCTTTTTACGATAGGTAAATCAAAATTGATCTACATAGCACGACTTGTTTCCTGCAAATTTACTTTTATAACTTCGGTAAAATTATAAAATCGAATAAAATATATTTTATTCGATTTTATAAGGAGATCTTAATCTCTTAATTTATTATAATATAATAGAATTTAATAAAATTTGTTCAAATTTTCAATTCAATCTAAACAACCTGAACTTAAATATTTTATATTGGTAATGATTTTTCATAATAAATGATTTATTTTATAACTTCGGTAAAATTATAAAATCGAATAAAAAATACTTTATTCGATCTTATAAGGAGATCTTATAAGGAGTCTACCAATTCATTATATTATAATAATTATTTACTCAATTTTGTTCAAATTTAATTGATATAAATTGTTTGTAACAATAGTATATATATATTAATTTTTATATCGATATAATTGGCGGTAAATAGCATATTTTAATTTTTTTATTTATATCGATATTATTTCGATATAAGTATATATATATATGTTATTTAGAGTAAATAGCATATTTTAACAATCTTGATTATATCGATATTATTTCGATATTATTA
>CAZLRQ010000028.1:0-15868 GCA_964562035.1 uncultured Rhodoferax sp.
TGCCGAAGTGGCTGTTCTGCGGCATGGCAATCAGCGCCTTGAGCATGTCCGAGCCCCCTTTGGAGCGCGACAAAAATGAGTAATCGCGCAGCGACTCCGCGGCTAGCTGCAGGTCACCACCGGTGCTTTGCTCCAGGTACAGGCTGACCAGATTGACCATGCGGTCGCGGGCTTTTTCAAGCTCCGGGCGCAAAAACTCGCTGCCAAAGTAGCGCGCAATCTGCACCATGCCTTTGGGCGCGTCTGTATTGATGGCCTCAATTTTTTCTGGCGGAATGATGCCGTGCTGCACCCCATGGACCAGGGCTTTTTCAAAAAACGGGCGCGCGTCAAACAGCGAAACAGTGGACATGAGGCTGGATCAGAAAGGGCAATGAATACAACGTTGCGGGGCGCCTTGGCGCTGCTTAAATGGCCGACTCTTCGTCGGACGCGCGTGCCACCGGGGTGGCCTTGCCACGGTCGGTGTCGCGGGTGTCGACCTTGCCATCGTCTTCTTCAAGCTCTTCGTCGTCGCTTAAGCCCGCTTCAAAGGCACGCGCCTTGGCGCGCAGCACCAACAGCATCTCAATGAAAAGGTCAGGGCACTCGTAGCGCAGAATCCACGCCAACTCCATCCAGTCCTGGTCGGCTACTTCGTCCTGCTCCACGCGAGGCTTGATGTAGGCCGAAGCCAGCAAGGCGGTGTCCGACAGCATGTCGCCGTCGTCTTCCACTGTGTCAAACGTGCCGGTGCGGGCAAAGGCCTCAATGCGGCTCCACTTTTCGGTGAAATAGTCGGCCAGCGCTTCAGCGCCACCCTCCAGGTTGCCAATCGCGTTCATGAACTCGATGGTGTCTGCACCGTCGCGGAAGATGATGGAATTCATCATGCCGCGCAGGTGGGTGTGGGTCAGGTCTTTGTATTGCTTCTCGATGACCACCGCCCGCGCAAACTGCTCGGGGGTAACCAGCAGGTTGATGATGGACTCTTTTGAGTTGTCATATTCCCGAATGACCGCCAGGATGTCTTTGGGCGGAAGTTGCGCCAGCACCACCATCAGTGCTTGGTCCCCTTGTGCGTCGGCCAGTTCCACCAGCGCAGATTCGGCGCCCACGATGTCGCCTGAGGCAATGAGGCTTTGGGTTTTGGCAATCAGGGCAAGGTGGTTCATGCAGGCTTTCTTGTGCGTCGGTTCGGTTAGTTCAATGGAGGCAAGAGCGGTTGGGGTGCCTAGCGGTCTTTGCGGTCAAAGCCTTGCTCTTCCATCCAGTCGGCACCGGCGTCTTCGCGGCGGCGGGCGTCGCTTTCTTCGTCCTCGTCGCCGTCATCTTCGTCTCTGCGCTGGTCATCATCCTGGTCGTCGTCAGAGTCGCTGTCATCTTCGTCACGGGCCGCTGCCAGGGGCTTGCCTGGTTTGCCGTATAGGTATTCCAGGCCGGCTGCCACCGTCATGAACCACTCGCCCATGGGTTCTTTCAAGATGTCTTTGGCCAGGTCTTGCGCCCAGGGTCGCAGGGCAATCACGTCGGCCAGACTGTCCCACTCGGGCAGTTCGTCAGACTCATGGCTCACCAGGTGCTCCATGACAGCAGGCAGCTTGAACTGGAAACCCTGGTGAAACACCACGGCCACCATCTCGGGGCTGAGCTCAATCATCTGGCGCAAAAAAGTCAGTTCCTTGCGCTTTTCTGCCAGGCGCTGGCGCAGCACGTCTTTGCCTTCGGAGTCAAAGGTCAGGTCGTCCATCTCGGCCTGGTAAGCCGAGCCAAGGGTGTGAAAAAAAGGAGAGATGCTCATTTTGAGGGTCTTCAAAAATTAAGGACTCAAAGCACGGCTTTGATGTAGTTTTGCCAGATGTCGCGGGCAGTTTCCAGCGGGTCGTCCAGCAGGTTGCGTCGACGGTTGTCGTCGTAGGCTTGGCGCTGGGTCTCGTCGGACAGCACCTCGTAGGCCTCTTGCACCTCCCGAAAGCGGGCCGGCGCGTCGGCGGCGCTGTTGCGGTCCGGGTGGTGCAGGGCAGCCTTTTGGCGAAAGGCTTTTTTAATGTCGGCCAGCGACGCATCGCTGCCAAGCCCAAGGGCGGCGTAGTGGTCTCTCATGGGCATTGTCGGGTCTCGATTCGGCTTTTGATTATGCCCGCCCGGTTAGCATTGCTGCTCACACAGCAGCCGGGAGCGCATTTTGAATCGACATGACCGTGACCACCCCCCTTCGGTCGCACTGTATTGGGACTTTGAGAACCTGCACGCCAGCCTGACCGATGCCCGCCAAGGCGAGGGCGCTTACAACAAGCCTGATGGGCGCTTCAAGGCACAAGAGCCGTTGGTCGACATACCGGCCATCATGGCCTTGGCGGCCTCGTTTGGGCCGATTGCCATCAACCGGGCTTACTGCAACTGGCAGTATTTTGGGCGCTACCGGGACGCTTTGCTGCAAGGTGCGGTAGAGCTGATTCAGTTGTTTTCACCGGGCGCGTCAGCCAAAAACGGCGCTGACATCCGGCTGTGCCTGGACGCCATGGAAGACTTGGGCCGGTTTGATCACATTGGCACGGTGGTGATCGTGGGGGGCGACAGTGATTTCATGCCGCTCACCCAAAAAATCAAGGCCGCCGGCCGCCGCCTGGTGGGCGTGGGTGACCGCAAGTCCACCAACCGGCATTGGGCCAGTGGCTGTCATGATTTTCGGTATTACGAGAACCTGGTTGGTCTGAGCGGGACCACGGTATTGACTTTGGCACAGGAGGCGCCATGAAACTGAAGATGGCCAAAAATTCACTGTTTGCAATTTTGCTGCGCTCCCCCTGGTGGATCAGCATGGCTGTGGTGGCTGTGATTGCTTTGTTGTCAGGGGCCTTGCTGCCCAAGCCGTATGTCCCCTTTGGGGTGATGGGCGCCTTTCCTTTTTTGGCGATTGGCCTCATGGCCGCCTGGCGGCAAATGCGCGCGCCCAACCCGGCTCGGGTGGCTGACGCGCTGGCGCGGGCGGGTACCTTGACATGGCGGGATTTTGCAGCTTTGCTGGAGGCGGCTTATGTGCGGCAGGGTTACATCGTGACGCGCCTGAACAGTGCGGTGGCCGATTTCAGCCTGAGCAAAGGCGGACAAACGCAGTTGGTCAGCGCCAAGCGCTGGAAGGCCGCCAACCAGGGCGTAGAGGCCTTGCGTGATTTGGTTGCGCTGCGCGACGCGCGGGGCGCACAGCAGTGCAGCTACATCAGCCTTCATCCTTTGACGGCCACCGCGCGCCGCTTTGCGCAGGCGCAGGGCGTGCATTTGACGACTGAGGTCGAACTGGCAGGTCTGGTTGACCATGTTTGAGTCGGCAGAGCTGGGCCACAAGATTGGCAAAGCAGCCTTTCGCGAAGCGGTGCCTGCCCTGCGCGCTGCGCTGCTGGATGCCCAGGTTGAATTGCACACCAGCCGCAAAATGCCGGTGGTGGTGCTCATCAGCGGGCAGGACGGCGCGGGCAAGGGCGAAACCATCAATGTGCTGTACGAGTGGATGGATCCGCGTTTTATCTCGACCCTGGCGTTTTCCGAGCCCAGCGATGAAGAGCGCGAGCGCCCACCCATGTGGCGCTACTGGCGCTCTTTGCCACCCAAGGGGCGCACCGGTATTTTTGCCGGTTCTTGGTACTCGGACCCGATTCGAGAGCGCATTGAAGGTGACATTTCTCTCAAAGAGCTGGACGCCCGCGCTGACCAGATCAACCGCTTTGAGGCCATGCTGGCCAACGAAGGCGCGCTGGTTTTGAAGTTCTGGTTTCATCTGACCAAAGAGGGCCAGCGAAAGCGGCTGAAAGACCTTGAAAGCGACCCTCGCACCGCTTGGCGCGTCACCCAATGGAACTGGGACCGGCTCAAGACCTACGACCAACTGCAAGATGTGGCGGGGCATTTCCTGCGCATGACCAACACCCCGTGGGCACCCTGGGTGGTGGTGGAAGGCACCGATGACCGCTACCGCTCGCTCACGGTGGGCCAGGTTGTGCTGAAAGCCTTGCAAAAAAAACTGGCCATGGCGCAGACGCCTGAGCCGCCCGTGGCGCCCATGGTGCGTGTGTCGGTTGACGGGCGAAACGTCTTGTCTGAACTCGACCTGACGCATGAATTGGCCGACAAGCCTTACGAGGATGCGCTGGCCAAGTGGCAGGGGCGGCTGTCGGAGTTGGTGCGTGACGCCCGCTTCAAGGGCCGCTCGGTGGTGTGTGCTTTTGAGGGGGCTGATGCGGCCGGCAAGGGCGGCGCCATTCGGCGCATTGGTGCGGCGCTGGATGCGCGGCAGTACCAGGTGATTCCCGTGGCGGCGCCTACCGACGAAGAGGCGGCGCAGCCTTACCTTTGGCGGTTTTGGCGTCATATGCCGCGGCGCGGCCGGCTGGCTATTTTTGACCGTACCTGGTATGGGCGGGTGCTGGTGGAGCGGGTCGAGGGGTTTTGCTCGGAGAACGACTGGCTGCGGGCCTACACCGAGATCAATGACTTCGAGCATGAGATGGTCGACTCTGACGTGATCGTGGTGAAGTTCTGGTTGCAAATCAGCCAGGAAGAGCAGCTCAAGCGCTTCAAGGCCCGAGAAAAGGTGGCCTTCAAGCGCTTCAAGATCACCGAGGAAGACTGGCGTAACCGTGAGAAATGGGACGCCTACCAGCAAGCCGTGTGCGACATGGTGGAGCGCACCAGCACGGGCAACGCACCCTGGACGCTGGTGGAGGCCAATGACAAGAACTATGCCCGCATCAAGATTTTGCGAACCCTGTGTGAACGGCTGGAGTCCGAATTGGCCCACAGCCCGAAGGCTGGCGGCAAAGCGTCTGTCAAATCTGACAAAGCTGGGAAGTCAGATAAATCTGACAAAGCCGGCAAGCACGGAACGTCAGATAAAAACGCCGGAGACTGACGGCAGCCGCTGCGACATTCCAACGGGTTGTCAGGGCGCCCGGCAGGCTGTCAACCGGGTCACTCCGCCGTCCGAGGGCAGCCAGTGCGACAGTGGGTGGCAGCGGCCGGATACGCACAACTCGTAGTCCGGCGTGAACTCGGAGCGGGTCAAGCGCAACTCGGCTGGCGTCTGGAACTGTGGGGTGTAGGTGTACCAGCCATCGCGCAGCACGGCGTCGTCAGGCGGCTCCATGCCAGCCGCTGAGCCACGCACCCGTGCCTGCAGGGCGTGCAGCACGGGCGATTGCTGGCGCCTTGGGCTGGGGCGCACCGCATAGTCCTCTTCCCAGCGCACTTTCTCAATAGAGTGCGTCCAAGCCAGCGTGAACTGCTGAACCGGTATAAAGGTTGGCTGCGCTTGGCCAAGCGCCAGGGCCGCCGCCCACACGAGGCAAATACCCAAGGTGGCCATCACGCAGCGCTCCTGCTCAGTTTGGCCGCGTGGCTGGCCTGTTGCTCAGGCGCACGCGCCACAGGTGCCACAGCACAAACACCAGCACCGCGGCCAGCCCGATCTCGTCGGTCAGGGGCAGCGCCACCACCAAAAAGCTGGCCGCCACAATCGCCACGACCCGCTCGACCCAGTTCAACGGTGCAAACAAAAAGCCAATAGCGCCTGCGCCCCACATGGCAATGGCCACCAGTGCCTTGAATACGATCCAGCCGGTGTCCAGCCACGTGCCGCTTTGCAGCATCAATGCCGGGCTGTACACCGCCATGAACGGCACGATGAAACCGGCAATGGCCACACGAATGGCCTGCAGACTGATTTTCAGGCCGCTCTCCCGCGCAATGGGTGCCGCGGCAAACGCGGCCAGCGCCACCGGCGGGGTCAGGTCAGCCATGATGCCGAAATAAAAAACAAACATGTGCGAGACGATGAGCGGCACGCCCAACTGCAGCAGCACGGGAGCGGCCAGCGAGCTGGTGATGATGTAGTTGGGAATGGTGGGGATGCCCATGCCCAGCACCAGACAGGTCACCATGGTGAGCAGCAGCGCTAAAAAGAGACTTTTCTCGCCTACGGCAATAATGCGCCCGCCCAGCTCGGCCGCCACACCGGTCAGGTTGATCATGCCAATGATCACGCCCACCAGCGCACAGGCAATGGCCACCGGCAAGGCGTGGCGAGCACCGTCCACCAGTGCCTTCACCGCCAGTTGCCGTGCGTTGGCGCCAGTGCGGCGAATGAACGTGAGTGCCACCAGCAGGGCAATCAGTACAAAAAAAGCACCTACGCCAAATTGAAAAAAGCCCGAACAGGCAAAGCCCAGCAGCACCCAGGCCAGCACCCGCAGCGGGGTGCGCTGGACCCCGTTGATCACCGCCGCACCAAAGATCAATATGGCGGTCAAGCCCAGCCCCACAGTCCCGGAAAAAAGCGGCGTGTAGCCCGAAAACAGCAGGCTGATCAAGCCCGCCAGCGGCAGCAGCAGGTACCAGCGCTCGCGCACGGCCGTCCAGGGGTTGGGGCAGTCCTCTTTGGCCAGGCCCAGCAGGCCCTTGTGACCCGCCTCCAGATGCACCATCCAGAAGGCGGTAACAAAGTACAAAATGGCCGGAATCACCGCGGCCTTGACAATCTCGATGTAGGGCACGTTGATGGTCTCGGCCATGATGAAGGCCACCGCACCCATCACTGGCGGCATGATTTGTCCGCCCATGCTCGCCGTGGCCTCCACGCCGCCCGCAAACGCCGGGCTGTAGCCAAAGCGCTTCATGAGCGGAATGGTGAACTGCCCGGTGGTGACCACATTGGCCACGCCCGAGCCGCTGATGGTGCCCATCAAACCCGATGAAATCACGGCCACCTTGGCCGGGCCGCCGCGCGTGTGGCCCACCGTGCCCAGCGCAAAGTCGGTGAACAGGCGAATCATGCCGGCTTGTTCCAGAAAAGAGCCAAACAGAATAAACAGAAAAATGTAGGTGGATGAGACATAGGTGGGCGTGCCATAAATGCCCTCGGTCCCAAACCCCAGGGTGCTCACAATTTGGTCCAGTCCGAAGCCCCGGTGCGACAGCGCCCCCGGTAAATGCTCGCCAAACATGCCGTAGAGCAAAAAAATACCGCAAATCAAGGGCAACCCCCAGCCCATGGCGCGCCGGGCGGCGTCAAACACCAGTGTCACCGTGACCACGCCCACCACCCAGTCAAAGGTGGTGAGCTCGCCCGAGCGTTGGGTTAAATCGGCCTCAAACACCCATTGGTACACGCCAAACGCAAAGCCGGTCAGGCCCATGCCCCAGCCAATGGCCCGCCACAGGGCCGAGCGCCCGCCCATGGGCGGGTGCAGGGCATAAATCATCAGCAAGACAAAGCCGACATGGATGGACCGGATCACCAGGCTGGACAGGGGGTGAAAAGCTGCCATCCACAGTTGGTAGCTTGAGAAAAAAATGGCAATCCAGAAAACGGCCCCACCCATGGGTGTGGGCAGGGGCGCGTCTTCGCTGGCGTGGGCGTCGCTCATTGAGGTCTTTCGGTGATGCAATAAAAACGGCCCCGAACCGGGGCCATCTCAAAGTATTTGTCAGGCACGGGCTTACTTGATCAGCCCAACTTCCTTGTAGTAACGCTCTGCGCCGGGGTGCAGGGGCACAGGCATGCCCTTGATGGCGTTCTCGCGCTTAATGACCTTGGCCGCGTTGTGCGAGGCGTACAGCGTGTCGATGTTGTCGTACATGCTCTTGGCCATTTGGTAGGCTAGGTCGTCTGAGACACCGGCGTGGGTGATCAAAAAATTGGGAATAGCGGCCGTGGCAATGTCGGCAGTCTGTCCGGTGTAGGTGTTGGCCGGAATGATGGCGGCCTGGTAGGCCGCGTCGCCCACTTTGCTCACCACATCAGCGGGCACGGGAATGACCACAATTTTTACGGCCGTGGCCAGATCGCGGATGGAAGCCACGCCCAGGCCAGCTGACTGCAGGGTGGCGTCAAGCTGGCGGTTTTTCATCAACTCCACTGACTCGCCAAACGCCAGGTACTCGACCTTGGCCATGTCGGCGTAAGACAGGCCGGCGGCCTTGAAAATGGCGCGGGCATTGAGTTCAGTGCCCGACTTGGCGGCCCCCACCGAAATGCGCTTGCCTTTGAGGTCGGCCAGAGTTTTGATGCCGGAGTCGGCGTTGGCCACGATCTGGATGTAGTTGTTGTACGTGCCCGAGAGGCCGCGCAGTTTGTCGAGCTTGCTTTTGAAGCCAGCCTCGGCGTCGCCTTTCCAGGCGTCAGACACCGAGTCGCCCAGGGCCATGGCCAGCTCACCGCGGCCAGCTTGCAAAAGGTTCAAGTTCTCTGCGGAGGCCTTGGTGACCTGCGCCGTGGAGCGAACGTTGGGAATGGCTTTGCCAAAAATTTGGGACAGCGACACCCCCAGCGGGTAATACACCCCGCTTTGGCCACCTGTGAGTACGTTCACGAATTGCTGTTGTTGAGCCTGGGCGGTGCCCGTCAGCAGGGCGGCGCCCAAAGTCAAACCCAGTCCAATTTTTTGAATCAATTGCATACGTGGTGTCTCCTGTTGTTGTTAATGCGCAAAAAAATCAGCATACAACAAAGACTGAATTCACGTAACCTGAAAACTACCTATTGCTTGACGCTGGGGTGCGGTAAATCAATGCCTTCGCCTGGCTGAAACGGATGTGTTTTTTGCTATATAAAGTATAGCTACAAAGTCAATGCCAGTAAGGGCTGGTGGCCAATTTCATGATAAATCGGCATTGGCTAGTCGCAGCGCTCGCAGCGTTTCCCGCGCCTGCTCGAAGGCGTATTGCCTGATCTGTTGCGCCAGCGGTTCGCTGTCGGTGTCCCACAGGCCGAGTAGCGGCGCTGCGTGCTGCTGGTAGTGAAGAAGTGCGGCGGTGTCGTTGTGCGTCAGCAAGTGGTCCAGCGTGTCGAGTACAGCCGCCAATTCTGGCCGCGTGGACTGTGATCCAGCGTGCGGTTCAGTTGGATTGGCCAAGTGAGGCAGCGCGGCGGCCAGTGCCATGAGGGCCTGCGTGACAGCCGCCATGTCGGCTTGCAGCTTGGCACCGTGCAGCGCCGCTGGTGGTGTGGCGCCCAGCCCCTGCAGCCGGCCTTGCAAACGCTGGGCCAGCGCACTCAGACGCTCAAAACCCAGGGTGGCGGCGCTGCCTTTGAGGCTGTGGGCCAGCCGCTGGGCAGTCGGCAGGTCGGCCTGTGCCAGTGCGGTGGCCAACAGGGCCATGTCATCGGCGTGAGATTCGATGAAACGGCCCAGCAGTTCCTGGTATTTGGCCGCATTGCCCCGCAACACCGCCAGGCCCTGTGCCACATTCAGGCCCGGCACGGCCGCCAGCGGCGCCAACGCCAACTCTGCTTGCGGTGCCAAACGGGGTGGTTGCGCGGGTTGGTGGGGGGCTGGCCCGCTGGACGCTGCCATGTCCGGCGGATCGGAGGCCTTTTGTGAGGTGGCCGTGGCGCTGCGCTTGGGCAGCCATTTCAGCAGGGCGGCAAAGAGCAGCTCCGGCGCGACTGGTTTGGCGACAAAGTCGTCCATGCCGGCCTCGGTGCAGGCACGGCGGTCGTCATCAAACACATTGGCGGTCATGGCCAGAATGGGTTTGCTGTGCCACTCCGGTAGCTTGCGCAGCATCCGGCTGGCTTCCAGGCCGTCCCGGCGCGGCATCTGAATGTCCATCAGGATCAGGTCGTAGGTGCCACGCTGCGCTTTTTCTACGGCCTCTACGCCATCGGCGGCCGTGTCCACTGAGAGGGCCACGCTGTGCAGCAGCTCCAGCGCCACTTCGCGGTTGATGAGGTTGTCATCCGCCAGCAGCAGCCGGGCGCCGGCGTGGTGCTGGCGCAACCGGGTTTCAGCGTCAGCGGCGTTGCGGTTGGCCGGGGGCGCAGAGATCACGCCGTGTCCCCGCTGCAGGCGGGCCGTAAACCAGAAGGTGCTGCCCACACCTGGTGTACTGTTGGCGCCAGCGTCACCGCCCATCAGGTGAGCCAGCCGACGTGTGATGGCCAAGCCCAGCCCAGTACCCCCGTGTTTGCGGGTGGTGGAGGGGTCGGCCTGTTCAAAGGCCTGAAACAGGCGCGCCATTTGCTCTGGCGCAATGCCCACACCGGTGTCTTGCACCTCAAAGCGCACCAGCAGCCCCTGCGGCGTGTCTTCCAGCAGTTGGGCCCGCAGGCCAATCGTGCCCTGGTCGGTGAATTTGATGGCATTGCCGGCAAAGTTGAGCAGCGCCTGGCGCAGCCGCGTTGGGTCGCCGCGCAGCCACAGCGGCACAGCGTCGGCGTCCACGGTAATGTGCAGCCCTTTTTGACGTGCCGATTCGCCAATCAGCGAGTCCACGTTGTCCAGAATGGCGGCCAGGTGGAAGTCTGTGTGTTCCAGTTGCAGGCGGCCGGCTTCGATTTTGGACAAGTCCAGTATGTCGTTGATGATGCTCAGCAGGTGCCGGCTGGCGCTGTCTATCTTGTCAAGCCGCTGGCTCTGCGCGGGCGTGACGCCCGCGCGCCGTATCAGGTGGTTGAGCCCGATGATGGCGTTCATGGGCGTGCGAATTTCGTGGCTCATGTTGGCCAGAAACGCGCTTTTGGCCCGGTTGGCCGACTCGGCTTGCTGCCGGGCGGCACTCAGTTCGGCGGTACGTTGCGCCACCAGCTCTTCGAGGTGCAGGCGGTAGCTGTCGAGTTCGTTGCCTAGGTGTTTCTTTTCGGTGATGTCTTCCTTGACGGCCACATAGTGGCTGATGGTGCCGTCAGGCTGGCGCAGCGGGCTGATGATGGCGAACTCGATGTATTCCGAGCCGTCCTTGCGGCGGTTGTAAAACTCGCCTTTCCAGGGCTGCCCCTGCAGCATGGCCGACCACATGGCCGCATAGGTCTCGGGCGGCGTGCGCCCCGAATGCAGAATGCGCGGGTTTTGCCCGATGACCTCTTCACGGCTGTAACCCGTGGCCGATAAAAAGGCGTCATTGACGTACTCAATCTCGGCCTTCATGTTGGTGATGACGATATTTTCCGTGCTCTGGTGCAAAGCCTGGGACAACTGGCGCAACTGGGTTTCCTTGGCTTTGCGCTCGGTGATGTCGCGGGAAATACCAAACATGCCAATGACCCGCCCCTCGTGGTCGTGCAAGGGGCCTTTGGTGGCAAGAAAAGTGCGCTCACCGTTGACCGTGTTCAGGCTTTCCTCAAAAGTGTTGGTCTGGTTTTCATTCATGACCCGCTGGTCATTGCTGCGAATGGTGTCAGCCTGCGCCGGGGGGAACAACGCGCCGTCGTCATGCCCCAAAACCTGGAGTGCCGTGTGGTTAGTCACGCGCGCGCTGGCCCGGTTGAACAGCATGTAGCGTCCCTCCAGGTCTTTGGCAAAGATGGCATCGCTGGAGCCCTCCACCACCGCCGCCAGCAGTTGTTGGCTGCGTTTGTTTTCAGCCATGGCCTCCATTTCGCGGCGCGACATGGCCAGTGCCAGGGTCAGTTGGCGCCTGACCAGGCCAAACAGCAGCAACGAGGTCACGCTCACAAACAACCAGCCTTTGAGTGTGCTGACCAACAAGATGTCGTCGGCATCGTTGAACAGCCAGGCCACCACTTCGTCCGACACCACAATCCACAGCCCTGCAAACAAGGCATAGGCCAGCGCCAGCTTCAGGGCGGCCGGCGTCGCGGTCGGCGGGCTGTCGGGCGCCGCCTCTGACGGTGACGGGGCCGGGCTCATGGATTGGCGTCGCGGTGGTGAAGCGCGATGCTCACAAAGTCCTCAAAGTGGTTCAGCAGGACGTCAACCACATCCGGGTCAAAGTGCCGGCCGCGGCCATCGACAATGATGTCGCGCGCCACCTCAAATGCCATGGCCGGCTTGTAAACCCGTGGCGAGATAAGCGCGTCAAACACATCGGCCACGGCCATGAGCCGCGCCGCCAGGGGAATTGCCTCGCCCGCCAAACCATCCGGGTAGCCACTGCCGTCCCACTTTTCGTGATGCCAGCGGGCAATTTCCTTGGCCGTGGCCAGAAACTCCAGCGGCATGCGGATGTCGCGCTCGGCCTGTTCAATGGCGTCGCTGCCCAGCTTGGCGTGGGTTTGCATGATGGCCCACTCCTCATCGTTGAGCGAGCCGGCCTTGCGCAAAATATGGTCTGGAATGCCCACCTTGCCAATGTCATGCAGGGGTGCGGAGCGGGTCAGCACCTCGATGTAGCGGTCAGTCAGGGTGCTGGCAAATTTCGGGTGCGCCCGCAAACCCGAGGCCAGTTGGTACACATAGCCTTGGGTACGCAAGATGTGGTTGCCGGTTTCTGGGTCGCGTATTTCGGCCAGATGCGCCAGTGCCCGAATGCCGACGCGCTGCGTCAAGTCGTTTTCGGTCATGCGTCGCTGTACTTCGGCTTCCAGCACGGTGTTTTGGTTGGTGAGCCAGTCGCGTGCCTGTTTGGCCTGAAGTTGGGCGCGCACCCTGGCCACCACCACCACCGGTTTGATGGGCTTGGTGATGTAGTCCACCGCGCCCAGAGACAGTCCGCGCTCTTCATCGCCATCGGTGGCCATGGCGGTAAGGAAAATCACGGGAATGTGCTGGGTGTCAGGGTCGTCCCGCAAGCGTTCCAGCACGGCAAAGCCGTCCAGGCCCGGCATCATCACGTCCAGCAAAATCAAGTCGGGTTGGGGCTGACTGCGTGCCACGCGCAGGCCACCTTCGCCTGAATTTGCGGCCAGCACACGGTAGGTGGGCTGCAGCAACTCGCTCAGTACAAACAGGTTCTCGGGTGAGTCGTCAACGACCAGAATCGTGCCGCTGGCTGTGGTGTCCATGCTAGCTCCAATGAGGCGGGGTTCATCCATAAGCGCGCATCTTAGACTGGAATGAAGCGTCTTTGGCCAAGGGCCTGGCCGCCTTTGGCTTGCGCTGTATCAAGGGCGCCCGGCGTCGTCGCGGCACCATGCCTTGCGTTTCAGGCTTGATGCGAGCTTTGTGAACGCCCCAACGCGGAGGTGACGATGTTTGCTGGTGAGCACGATGTAGAGCGCGCCATTGAAGCCTTGGCGGCTGGCCTGCCCCTGGCGCTGCAGCCGCTGGCGCGGGTGGCGTATGACTATCGCTGGTCATGGGCGGCCGACGGGGCTGCTTTGTTTGAGGCGATTGACCCTGAACGCTGGGCCCGCACGGGCCACAATCCGCGGCGCCTGCTGACCGAAACCCCGCGCGCCATGCTGGCGCGTGCCGCTGACAACGCTGATTTTGTGGGCTGGGTCTGCCGTCTGGCGGCCGAGCTGGCGGCAGACCACGCCCGGCCCTGGCTGGCGGTGGCGGGTCCGCCCGAGATCACCCTGCAGCACCCGGTGGCGTTTTGTTGCTCGGAGTTTGGTGTGCATGGCTCCCTGCCCATTTACTCCGGTGGTTTGGGGGTGCTGGCGGGTGACATGTTGAAAGAAGCCTCAGACCTGGCGCTGCCCATGGTGGGCGTGGGGCTGATGTACCGCACCGGCTATTTCCACCAGCGCATTGATGTCACCGGCTGCCAGCACGAGTACTGGCTGGATGCCGACCCTGAGCGCCTGCCCTGTGTCAAGGTGACGGGCGATGACGGCCGGCCGCTGAGTGTGACGGTGCCCATTGACGATGAATGCGTGACCGCCCACATCTGGCGCGTTAACGTGGGCCGGTTACCGCTGTATTTGCTGGATACCGATTTGCCTGAAAACCGCCCGGTGGGCCGCTGGGTGACCTCGCGCCTGTACGAAAGCAACCGCGCCATGCGGCTGGCGCAATACGCGGTGCTGGGCGTAGGCGGTGTGCGTGCGCTGCGCGCCATGGGCATTGAGCCTGCGGTGTACCACCTGAACGAGGGGCACCCCGTGCTGGGGGTGTTTGAGTTGCTGGCACAGGAGCGGGCCAGGGCGCCAGTGCGGGCTACCGTTGACGCTGAAGCCGGGTTGGCGGCTGCCTGGGCCCGGGTGCGTGAGCAGGTGGTGTTCACCACCCACACCCCGGTGCCGGCCGGCAACGAAACGTACCAGCGCCACGAAGTGCTGTCCATGCTCGGCCGTGTGGCCGATGTGCTGAGCGACCGCGAGCGCTTTTTGGCGCTGGGCCGGGCAGACCTCGCCCAACAGGAGCAACCCATCAGCATGACCGTGATGGCCCTGCGTGCCAGCCGGCATGCCAATGGCGTGAGCCGGCGCCACGGTCAGGTGGCACGCGAGATGTGGCAACCCCTGTTTCCTGACCGGGCGGCGGCTGATGTGCCCATCAGCCACGTGACCAACGGCGTGCATGTGCCCACTTGGTTGCAAGGGCCCATGCGGGCCTTGCTTGACCGGTACCTGGGTGTGGGCTGGATGCACCGGGCCGATGACGCCGCGACCTGGGCGCCGGTGAACGACATTCCCGCGCTTGAGCTATGGACCGCGCGGTGTGCGGCGCGCACCCAGTTGGTGAACATGATTGCCCAGCGCGCCACGGGCGACCGTCTGCGCCGCGGTGACCCGCTGGAATACGCCGCTGCGGCGGGCAGCGGGTTTGACCCCAACCGGCTCACTATTGGCTTTGCCCGGCGGTTGGCGACATACAAGCGCCTGCACCTGGTGGCGCTGTTGCCCGACAGGGCGCTGGGTTTGATTGGTGGCCCGCGGCCCGTGCAGTTTGTGTTTGCGGGCAAGGCGCACCCGGACGACGTGGCCGCCAAAGAGGTGGTGCGCCAGGTGTTTGCGCTCAAGCAGGCGCCCGGCGTGGCGGGCAGGGCGGCGTTTTTGGAGGACTACGATATTCCTCTGGCGGGTCAACTGGTGGCGGGCTGCGATGTGTGGGTCAACCTGCCGCGCCCGCCCAATGAAGCCAGCGGCACCAGCGGCATGAAGTCTTGTCTGGGTGGCGGCCTGCAGTTGTCGGTGCTGGACGGCTGGTGGGCTGAAGCCTGGGACGGCAGCAACGGCTGGGCCATCAGCGGCGAGGTCGACCCCGACACCCATGCCCAGGACCAGCGCCATGCCCACGCCTTGTTTGACCTGCTGGCGCAGCAGGTGGTGCCGCTCTTTCATGCGCGCGATGCCCAAGGCGTGCCCCAAGGCTGGGTGGCCATGATGCGGCGCAGCCTGGTGACGAACGGACCGCGCTTTTCGGCCACCCGCATGCTGCGCGACTACATCCGGCAGGTTTACCCGCACGCTTGAGGCGCCTCCAACCCCCAGCACATGCTCGGGCTTTGGCGATAAGATACTTTCGTGCTCATCAATATAAGGAGACAAGCATGAAAATTCGTACATTGATCGCTGCCGGCGCGCTCTTGGCCACTGTGGTTGTGGCCCAAGCCCAGGACAAAGTGGTTTACCACGTGAACGACACCTCGACCCAAGCGCTGGCCGCGCTGCGCAACATTCGCAACCACCTCGACACCGACCCCACAGCCCAAATCACGCTGGTGGCGCATGCGTTTGGCGTGGACTTTTTGATGGAAGGCATGAAAGACCGCAGCGAGGTGCCCTTTGACGCCACCGTGTCGGCGCTGAAAAACCGCGGGGTGAAGTTTGAAATTTGTGAAATCACGCTCAAAAGCCGCAACCTCAAGCGCGAGCAGTTCATTCAGGAGGCCGACTTCACGCCCTCTGGTGTGGTGCGCCTGACCAAGCTGCAATTGCAGGGCTACGCCTACATCAAGCCTTAACCGCAACTGCCTGGCGTCAGGCTTGCCAAGTCGCTTTGCGCGCCAGGCGCTCGAACGCCAAGTCAGTGACCATCGCCAGCAGTCCCACCAGCAACGCGCCCTGCAACACATAGGCGGTGTTGAATCCGCTCAGGCCGACGATGATGGGCGAGCCTAGTGTTTTGGCACCCACGGTGGATGCAATCGCTGCGGTACCAATGTTGATGATGACCGAGGTGCGTACCCCTGAGAGCCACACCGGCAGCGCCAGCGGCACCTCCACTTGCGTGAGTTGCTGCCAATCTGACAAACCCATGCCCCGCGC
>CAZLRQ010000029.1:0-12247 GCA_964562035.1 uncultured Rhodoferax sp.
CCTTGCTGGCCACGGGCGGCTCCACCAACCACCTGATTCACTGGGTGGCGGTGGCGCGGGCTGCGGGCATCGTGATTGACTGGGACGATTTCTCGGCCCTCTCGGACGTGGTGCCCTTGCTGACGCGTGTGTACCCCAACGGCAGTGCCGATGTGAACCAGTTCCAGGCGGCCGGTGGCCCCGGTTTTGTTATTCGTGAGCTGCTCGATGGCGGTTTCATGCACGCCGATGTGCTGGCGGTGCGTGCTGGTGGTTTGCGTGAGTTCACGGGCATTCCCGCTGCAGACGCTCAGGGCAAGCTGACTTGGAGCGACCCGGGTGTCAGCAAGGACGACACCGTGGTGCGCCCGGCTAGTGCGCCGTTCAGCCCCACTGGCGGACTGAAACTGCTGCATGGCCGCTTGGGCCGCAGCGTGATCAAGGTGTCGGCCGTGCCCGATGACCGCCACGTGATTGAAGCACCCGCGCGGGTGTTTGACTCACAAGAGGCCTTGCATGTGGCCTTTGCGGCCGGTGAACTCGACCGCGATGTGGTGTGCGTGGTGCGCTGGCAGGGCCCGCAAGCCAACGGCATGCCCGAGCTGCACAAGCTCACGCCGCCACTGGCCGTCTTGCAGGGCAAGGGTTTCAGGGTGGCACTGGTGACCGATGGCCGCATGAGCGGCGCCTCGGGCAAGGTGCCTGCCGCCATTCATGTGTCGCCCGAAGCGGCTGCGGGCGGCCCCTTGGCCAAAGTGCGTGATGGTGACGTGATTCGCCTTGACGCGGTGGCCGGCACACTGGAGGTGCTGGTGGACGCCGAGGCGTGGGACATTCGGGGGCTGGCGAGCATGCCCGAGGCCTTGCGCGTGGCCAATGGCATCGGCATGGGCCGCGAATTGTTTGCCGGCATGCGCCGCAACGCGCTGGCCGCCGAACACGGCGCCTGCAGCTGGCTTTGAGAACAACCAACAAAGGACGACAACCATGACTAAATTAACTTCGCTGCAAGTGATGCAGGACGCGCCAGTGATTCCGGTGATTGTGTTGAACGACGTGGCCCACGCGGTGCCCATGGCCCGTGCGTTGCTGGCGGGTGGCATTCGCATGCTGGAGGTGACCTTGCGCACGCCACAGGCGCTGGCTTGTATTGAGGCCATTGCCAAGGAAGTGCCTGAGGCCGTGGTGGGCGCGGGCACCGTGCGCACCCGCGCCGATGCCCAGGCTGCCGCCATGGCCGGTGCCCAATTTGCCGTGAGTCCTGGCTACACCTCAGCCGTGGGCCAAGCGTGCCGCGACCTGGGGCTGGCCTTGCTGCCTGGCGTGGCCACCGGCAGCGAAATCATGATGGCGCAGGAAGAAGGGTTTACCGAACTGAAGTTTTTCCCGGCCATGCAAGCCGGTGGACCCGCCATGCTGAAGGCTTGGAGCGGTCCGTTTTTTGAT
Organism: uncultured Rhodoferax sp.; assembly: GCA_964562035.1. Lineage (GTDB taxonomy): Bacteria > Pseudomonadota > Gammaproteobacteria > Burkholderiales > Burkholderiaceae_C > Rhodoferax. The sequence goes on from CAZLRQ010000029.1 coordinate 1,426, forward strand.
GTCAAGTTTTGCCCCACCGGTGGCGTCACCTTGCAAAACGCGGGCGACTTTCTGGCGCTGCCCAACGTGGTCTGTGTAGGCGGCTCCTGGTTGGTGCCGGCTGACGCGCTGGCTGCGGGCGACTGGTCGCGCATTACCCGCGCAGCCCAGGGAACCCAGAATTTAAGGAAATAATAGCCACAGCCCTTGTCCAGTCTGCGCTTGTAGCTATTAACTAAATAGCGAAATTGACGATCTTCGCAACCGTGGGGGCGATGTCAGCGGGTGCTGCTTTTCACGTGGTCAAGGGGGCGTGTTGAAACACCAGGCAGGTGGTGGTGGCGTGGGCGTAAAGCGTGCCGTCGGGTCCAACCAGACGCGCCTCAGCCGTGGCCAGTTGTCGCCCACAGTGAATAACTTTGCCTTCTGCCCGCACGCGGGTGATCTTGGGTGTGAGGGCGCGCACGATGTTCACGCTGAGTTCGGCGGTGGTGTAGCCCTGACCAACTGCCATGCGGGTGTGCACCGCGCAGCCCAGGGCAGAGTCCAGCAAGGTGGCAAACCAACCGCCATGGATGGTGCCCATGGGATTCAAATGCGCCATACCGGGAGTGCCCTGAAACACGGCGTGACCAGGCCCCACGTCCACCATGCAAAAGTCCAGGGTTTTTGCCATGAAAGGGTAGGGCACCTCACCACGGTTCATGGCCTGCATGAATTGCAGGCCCGTCAGGCCACCCGCCTGATCCAGACTGGCGACGCCCGGGCCGGCGCCAGCATTCATCACTGAACGCAGCGCTTGCTCTTGGGCAAGCCAGGTCTCAAGGTGGTTGATTTTGGTCATGTGGTCTGAGCGAACTGTGGCGAAAAACACAATTTGAAGGCGTTTGAGTATGCGCTCTTGTATTCGAATGGACTCACGGGCTCAGTCAAAAGCCCGCCGGAAAAGCGGGCGTTCAATGTAAACAGCCCACGAAGGTGGGCTGTTTACATTATTTCTTAGCGGTTGAATGAACCGCGGTTGCCGCCGGGGCCCCGCGAGCCGTTGCCGCCGCCACCAAAACCACCCGCACCGCCACCGGAGCGGCCACCTGCACCACCGCCGTAGCCACCGCCACCGTTATTGCGGTTGCCGCCACCAAAGCCGCCACCGCCGCGACGCGCGCCACGTTCAGCCATCATGTCCACACTGGTGCGCATGGGATCGGGTTGGCTGTTGCTGGGACGCGAAGGCGGGTTGCCACCGCCAAAATTGCCGCCACCGTTGTAGCCGCCACCGCCACCGCCACCGCCGCCGCCGTTACCGCCGCGGCCTTGGGCTGGACGCTGTCCGCCCGGGCCCCGTGCCGCGTGGTCTGCGGGAGCATGACTGCGTTGACCAGCGCTGCGCTGACCACCGCCATTGCCGCCACGACCACCGCCGCCGTTACCACTGTTACCACCATTACCGCCGCCAGCGCCCCCTTGGGCACCGCGGCTTTCCCGCACGCGGGTCAGCATTTCAGTGCGGGCCGACTTGGCGGCTGCCTGCATCACATCGCGGCTTGGTGGCTTGCCGGCGCCGCCCCAAATGGTTTGGCGACCCATGGCGATGGGTTCCGCTTTCTCGCCGGGCTCAGGCATGAAGCCTTCCAGAATCTGCACGGGAATGTCTTGCTTGGTGAAACGCTCGATGGCTTGCATGAAGCCTTCTTCGTCCAGGCACACCAGGTTCACCGCCGTGCCGTCGGCGCCGGCGCGGCCCGTGCGGCCAATGCGGTGCACATAGTCTTCGCACACATTGGGAATTTCGTAGTTGACGACGTGCGGCAGGTCGTCAATGTCAATGCCGCGGGCCGCAATGTCGGTGGCCACCAGGGCGCGAATGTCGCCGCTCTTGAAGCCAGCCAACGCTTGCGTGCGGGCAGCCTGGCTCTTGTTGCCGTGCAGGGCCATGGCCTGAATGCCGTTCTTGGTCAAAAACTCGGCCACATTGTTGGCGCCAAATTTGGTGCGGGTGAACACCAGCACCTGGCTCCAGTTGTGCTCCTGGATGATGTGCGCCAGGATGGCTTTTTTCTTGCCGCGGCCCACGGGGTGAATCAACTGGGTGATGCGCTGCACCGTGGTGTTGCGCGGGGTGACCTGCACGCTTTGCGGGTTTTTGAGCAGGGTTGCGGCCAAATCACGAATCTCGTCGCTGAAGGTGGCCGAGAACAGCAGGCTCTGCTTGTCTTTGGGCACCACGGCCAGCACTTTTTTCACGTCATGGATAAAGCCCATGTCCAGCATGCGGTCGGCTTCGTCCAGGATCAGCATTTGCACCTGGCCCAAGTCCAGCACGCCTTGCTGCAGCAAGTCCAGCAAGCGGCCCGGGGTGGCCACCAGAATGTCCACGCCCTTTTTGACGCGGCTGATTTGCGGGTTCATGCCCACACCACCAAAAATAACGGTGGACGACAGGTTCAGGTATTTGCCATAGGTTTGCACGGACTCTTCGACTTGGGCTGCCAGCTCGCGGGTAGGTGTCAAGACCAGGGCGCGAATGCCAACGCCGCCGAATTTGTTCTTTGGGGTTTCGCCAGCGCTCAGCTTGTGCAGCATGGGCAGCACAAAAGCGGCGGTTTTGCCGGTACCGGTCTGGGCGCCGCCCAGCAAGTCGTGTCCTTCGAGGACGACGGGAATGGCTTGTTCCTGAATGGCGGTGGGCGTGGTGTAACCCTGCTCAAGCACGGCCTTGACAATGGCCGGAGCCAGGTTTAGTTCTTCAAAGTTCATAGTCTGGCGCCCATCCGGGCGCTGGGGCATCGGCCTGCTCTGTGTTCTAAACACCGAGTCAGTCAAAGGCAGATGGGATACATAAGTGGAACGGTTGCGCGAAGCGTCGTTCCCAGCAAGGTGCTGGCATTGTGGGCAACTGAAGCGCCACAACGTGCTGTATTGTCGCACGTTGGGCTCCGGCAGCCCCTGGCGGGCGTTTCCCGGCCGGGTTAATGCGCGCCAACGTTTGGAAACAAGATGTTACTCAGTCCTTGAAGGGCCATGGCCAGCACGGAAAATACGGGTGCTTATGGACGGGTTCATGCAAAGGACGCCCCAGATGAAGAAATTTTTGCTTCGACGCATCGGGGTCGCCGATGACCGTGCGGGTTCCGGCCCTTCCTTGCAGGACTGCATTGAAGTGGTGTTGTCCCAAGCTGACACCTTGATGGCCGATGTGCTGGAGGGGTTGGCCACCTCGGTCGCCAAAAAGAAGGGAAAAAGCCTCTATGGTGAGCACATCCCGGTGACCCAGGCTGCTGCTGATTTTCTGTGCGGCCAGGCAAGCGTTGTCAAAAAAACCTTTGTCTCGCAACTGCGAACAGCCGTCTACCAAACGTCAGAGTCCGATTCTGCCGAGCAGCCTTTGGTGCGCTTTGAAGATTTGCAACTTCTCGATTCCGGGCAAATTGACCTCAACATCGAATTCGCGCTGGCCCAACAGGAGGTGCTGCGCAGCGTGGACGATGGGCTGCCAGCGGTCAGCGCATTGGTCAGCAGCCTGCTGGGCTGGACCACTGTTCAACCCCAGCTGAACCCCCTGAAACCCGAGGCGTTTGTGCGCGCGCTGCAGGCCACCCTGCTGAAGCACGCCCCTGACGAGGAGGCCCGTGCCGCACTGATATTGCCAGCGGCTGGCCTGTTGGGTGTGGGGTTGCGGCAGTTGTACCGTGAGATTTGCGAATGGCTTCGTTCCCAGGGTGTCGAACCTGCGTCCCCCGCAAGTGCCTCGCTGGGCGGCGTTGGTCTGCGGGGGCAGGCCACCCCCCAGACGGCCGTGAACCGCACGCTGGTTACGCTGGACAAACTCAGGAAGCTGCTTTCTGGTGAGTTGGACGGCAGCCAAGGCATGCCGAACTTTTTGCACACGGTGCCAGCCTCGTTTGTGGCACTGGAGGACATGAAGCTGCTGGAGCCGCTGATGAAGCGCCTGGCGCAGCGTGCCAACCAGAGTCTTGACGGCGCTGTCAAGCCGCCTGCGCCCGCGGTTTTGACGGCAGACACACAAGTCCAGGGTCAGCAACTGGGACGGCAATTGGGCGCCGAGGTGCTGCGCATGATGCTGGACAACCTGCTGCAAGATGACCGTTTGCTACCCCCTGTTCGGCAATTGATCCAGTCGCTGGCGCCAGTGTTGTCGACCTTGACCAACGCTGATCCCCGGTTTTTTAGCGAACGCCAGCACCCGGCGCGGCAGTTTTTGGACCGGCTGACCCACCGCAGTCTGGCGTATGCGTCAGTCAACGACGGTGGGTTTGCACATTTTTTATCCCTTGTCTCTCAGGCGGTGGCCGAACTTGTTACGGGCGCGGCAGAGGCGAGTGAGTTTGCCCGGATGTTGCAGCAACTGGACACGGCTTGGGCGCAGGCCGAGGCTGCGCAGCGCCAGCAACACGAAGACGCGGCACGCATGCTTTTGCATGCGGAGCAAAGAAACCTGCTGGCGCAGCGGGTGGCCGATGATTTCCAGGCGCGGTTCGCGAATCTGCCGATTCCTGAACGCATTGGCCTCTTTTTGTGTGGCCCGTGGGCCCAGGTGGTGGCCGAGTCGCAGTTGGCGTGTGCTGCAGGCAGTGCTGACGCTGATGGCTACAGCGCGTTGGTGGACGACCTGCTCTGGAGCGTGCAACTGCCGCTGGCAAGGCGCAACCGCGCCCGCCTGGTGCAATTGGTGCCGGGTCTGCTGGTCGGTTTAAACCAGGGCTTGCGGTTGATTCAATACCCGGCAGATCAGATTGCCGATTTTTTTGATTCACTCATCTCGATCCACGAGCAGGTATTTGAAAGGCCCCGGTTGCCACCGGAGGTTCTGGCGGCGCCGCTTGATGCCGCAGACCGTGACGCGCCAGAGGCTGTGTCAGGGTTTTGGGTGGCCGATGATGAAGCCCAGGAGTCTGGTTATTTACCTGAAGTGCTGGCGCAGGCCGATCTGGAAACCTCCGAGCCTTGGTCTGTGGTTGACTTGCGAACCGGGGTCTGGGTTGAATTGAGTGTTGCGGGCTCTTGGTTGCGGGCCCAACTCACCTGGGCCAGCCCGCACCGAACCCTGTTCATGTTTATCTCGGGCGGCGGGTTGGCGCACTCGATGTCGCGGCGCACCATGGAGCGCCTGCGCAAGCAGGGGGCGATTCGTGTGGTGTCCAGTGGCCCGCTGGTGGATCAGGCCTTGGACGGCGTGGCCCGGTCAGCACTGCAAAATGATTTGACACCACAGGTGCCCGCCACCTGAAACCGACCTTGTTGGCGTTGATAAGCCGCAATAAAGCGTCGTTGCGCCGATAATCGGGGGTTTCCACCTTCGGACTACCTGCAAGACTCATGGCTCAATACGTATTTTCGATGAACCACCTCGGCAAGATCGTGCCGCCGAAAAAGTTCATTCTCAAAGACATTTCCCTCAGCTTTTTCCCTGGCGCCAAAATTGGCGTGCTGGGCACGAACGGTTCAGGCAAGTCCACGCTGCTCAAAATCATGGCCGGTGTGGACAAAGAGTTCGAAGGCGAAGCCGTGCCCATGGCTGGCCTGAACATTGGCTACCTGCCGCAAGAGCCGCAACTTGACCCCGATCAAACCGTGCGTGAAAGCGTGGAAGCCGGCATGGGTGATGTGTTCACTGCCAAGGCCCGTCTGGAAGAGATCTACGCCGCCTACGGCGAAGAAGACGCCGACTTTGATGCGCTGGCGGAAGAGCAGGCCAAGATGGAAGCCATCATCGGCAGCGCTGGCACCGACTCCGAGCATCAGCTCGAAATCGCCGCTGACGCCTTGCGTCTGCCCCCGTGGGACGCCAAAGTCGGTCTGTTGTCCGGTGGTGAAAAACGCCGCGTGGCGCTGTGCCGCCTGCTGCTGTCCAAGCCGGACATGCTGCTGCTCGACGAGCCCACCAACCACTTGGACGCCGAGTCGGTGGACTGGCTGGAGCAATTTTTGCAGCGTTACCCCGGTACGGTGGTCGCCATTACCCACGATCGCTACTTTCTGGACAACGCCGCCGAGTGGATTCTGGAGCTCGACCGCGGCAACGGCATGCCTTACAAGGGCAACTACAGCGACTGGCTGCAACAGAAGCAGGAGCGTCTGGTGATGGAGCAAAAGGGCGAAGAGTCCCGCGCCAAGGCCTTGAAGAAAGAACTGGAGTGGTCGCGTCAAAACCCCAAAGCTCGTCAAGCCAAGAGCAAGGCGCGTTTGGCCCGCTTTGAAGAGTTGTCTGATTTCGAATACCAGAAACGCAACGAAACCAACGAAATCTTCATCCCCGTGGCCGACCGCCTGGGCCAGGAAGTGATTGAGTTCACCAATGTCACGAAGTCGTTTGGCGACCGTGTGCTGATCGACAACCTGAGTTTCAAGGTGCCACCGGGCGCCATCGTCGGCATCATCGGCCCCAACGGTGCCGGTAAATCGACCCTGTTCAAGATGATCGCAGGGCGCGAAAAGCCCGATTCCGGCGAAGTCAAGCTCGGTCAAACTGTCAAGATGGCGTTTGTGGACCAGAACCGCGACGACTTGGCCAACGAGAAGACCGTGTGGGAAGACGTGTCGGGCGGGCTGGACATCCTGAACGTGGGCAAGTTTCAGATGGCCAGCCGTGCTTACTGCGGTCGTTTCAACTTCAACGGGGCAGACCAGCAGAAGCGGGTTGGCACCTTGTCGGGTGGTGAGCGCGGGCGTTTGCACCTGGCCAAGACGCTGATTGCCGGCGGCAACGTGCTGATGCTCGATGAGCCATCGAATGACTTGGACGTGGAAACCTTGCGCGCACTGGAAGACGCGTTGCTGGAGTTTGCCGGCTCGCTCATGGTGATTAGCCATGACCGCTGGTTCCTGGACCGCATTGCGACCCACATTCTGGCTTGCGAGGGCGACAGCCAATGGACTTTCTTTGACGGCAACTACCAGGAATACGAAGCCGACAAGAAAAAGCGCCTGGGCGAAGAGGGTGCCAAGCCCAAGCGCATGCGCTTCAAAGCCCTGAAGTAAACCGGCTCGTCGAGGAGCAGCAAAGATGTCGTCCGCCAAACTGGCTCTTCAGAATGCCGTGCTGTTGCGTTCTGCGCTGGCGCAGGCAGCCCAGGCGGGCGAGTCCATCATGGGCCAGGTACTGGCGCTGGCCCGCCAGACACTCAATGAGCGTGCGACGCAAACACGCAGCACGCGTGACCGCGAAGAGTTGGCATTGGGTCTCAAGCTCCTGGCCGACCATGCCACGGTGCTTTGTGACCGTTACCCGGCGGCCTTGGCCGCTGCGTTTGCCCAGACTGATGCGCTCGCAGTGGGGTCGGTGCGGGCTTTGTCCGATCTGCACTTTGACCAGTTAGAGCTGATGGATTCGGAGCAGGTGGAGGGCAGCGTGGCGCTGGCCAAGGCCCAGCAAGTCACGTTGTTGGCGGTGGATGCTGCCTTCGCCGAGTTCAACCGATTCATGGCCACCTTGCTGGACCTGAGTACCGTAGCGCCCGAGCGCAACCCGCTGCGCCCTGACGTGTTTGTGCAGGTGTTGCAAAGCCTTTTGGTACAGACCCAGGCGCCCCTGGCCGTTCGGGCCGAATGGCTCAAGCACATGAGCGGCCCACTGGGGCAGGCGTTGAATTCGCTCTACAAAAGCCTGTCACTTGATTTTCAAAAGCAGGGCGTCGTGGCCTTGGGATCAGTTGCCACACGCGCAGCCGAAGCCAGCGCCAAGACCGCTCAAGCGCCAGGCGGTGACACCATGCTGACGCTGGAGCGTCTGCGCGGTCTGTTGTTGGGTGAGCTCGACACGGCCCCATCCCTTGGGGTGAAGCCTGCATTTGCGGCCCAGTTTGCCCGCCAGTTTGAGTCCGGCACCCAAGACCCGCAGCCCACGGACTTTCAATCCACCGTGCCGGCGGCCTTTGAGGCTTTGCAGGACATGCAGCAGGTGGACCGGCTGATGGATCGCCTCGGCGAACGCCAAGACGGTGCGACACCATCCGAATCAACCCGGGCCCGTTTGCAGCGCTCCGCCCAAGGCCTGGGTCAGGTGCTGAGCCTTGAAGTGGTGGCGCTGATGGTGGACAACATCGCCCGCGATGCCCGTTTGTTGGCGCCTGTCAAGGCGATGGTGAAAAGTCTGGAGCCCGCGCTGCTCAGCCTGGCGCTGGTAGACCGCCGGTTTTTCAGTGACAAGCAGCACCCGGCGCGCCAGGTATTGCAGGAAATAACACACCGCAGTCTGGCTTTTGAGTCGGCTGAGGGGTCAGGCTTCAGGGCTTTCTGGGCGCCAGTGCAGAGTGCACTGAGCCCGCTGCTGACGCAGCCGATTGACAGTGCCCAGCCCTTCGAGCAGGCCTTGCAAGCGCTAGTGCAAAGCTTTGAGACCAGCCAACCTGCAGGGCACATGCAGCTCGCCGTGCAGGCGCTGGAGCAGGCGGAGGCGCGGCATTTGCTGGCCGAGCAAATTGGCAAGGACATCGCGGCGAGCCCCGATGCCGGGCTGCTGGACCCGCGGGTGTTGAGTTTTTTGATGGGCCCTTGGGCGAATGTGATGGCGCAAGCGCGCCTGACCGACATCACCGGCGCGGATGACCCGGGCCACTACCGTGAGCTGGTGGCCGCTTTGGTCTGGAGTGCCCAACCGCTCAAGACCAGCAAAAACATTGCGCGCCTGACCCAGTTGGTGCCCAAACTGCTGGGCAAGTTGCGCGAGGGACTGGCACTGATTGATTACCCTTCGGTCAAGACCAGCGCTTTTTTTGACGTGCTCATGAAGCTGCATCAACAGGCGTTCAGGCCTGTGGTGGTGGACGAGCCGCCCAAGCCTGTGGGTCTGGCGGCCAGCCTGCTGCAGGACGAAGACCCCTGGCTGGCCCCGGCCGAGGCGAAGGTCTCGGGGTTCATGGCCCTGCCCGAATCGTCGCCTGGCCCGGGCGATCAGCGCTTGACCAACAGCGTGGCGCCTGCCAAGATTTTGCCCACCGGCGTGCCCATGCCGCGCGTTGATTTGCCTGAAGATGCCGATTTGGCGGTAGGTGCCTGGGTTGAGTTGTGGGTGAATGAGGCTTGGGTACGCACCCAAATTTCATGGGCCAGCCCGCATGGCACGCTGTTTTTGTTCACCAGTGCCTATGGCAGCACCCAGTCCATGACGCGTCGTTCACGCGACAAGATGTGGGCCCAAGGCAGTCTGCGGCTGGTGTCGGGTCAGCCCGTGGTGGACGGCGCTCTGGATGCAGTGATGCAAACCGCCATGCGCAACAGCCTGTCGCTCAAGCTTTAAGCAGCTTTTGGCGCACCAACTCAATGTGGTTGCGCAGGGCATACAACTCGTCGGTGTAAGACAGCGGCACGGTGATTTTTTCAACCCGCGTCTCCAGCCGGTTCAATTCCTCCAGCAGCTCGGGTTTGGGGTCTGCACCGGCGGCGCGGTCTTCAATGTCACGCAACTGCCCGTACCAGCGAAACACCCGCGAGCGAATGCGAAATTCATACAGCGGCGGCACGATGCGACTCAGCGGCAACAGCACCGCAATGATGATGCCCAGTGCCAGCCACATGCGTTCCATCAGGTTGGCATACGAAAACGGCAGGTAGCGCTGCATCAGCGGAATACCGCTGCGCAGAGTGCGTGCGGCTTCGTCAGACAAAGGAAATTCGGTGTGCGACGCGTTGGGGAATTCTCCGGCGCGGTTGAACCAGCCAGCTTTGCCGTGCAAGCCCAGCGAAGCCTGCGAAAACAACTGCAAGAGCGCAGGGTGCACGCTGTCGCGCGCGACCAGCGTGGTGGTGGGGCCCACCAGGCGCATGTTGCGCTCAGGCAGGTTGTTGGCCAGGTCTGCCACACCGCGGGGCAGGGTGACCGGGGTGAGAAATGGCAGGCGACGTGAGTAGGCTTCGCTTTGCGGGAAGTCCATCAGCTTCACGCCCGGGGTCTGCAACAGCATTTGCACCATGGGCGACTCCGGGGCCGAGGCGAACACCAGCGCGTCGAGCGCGCCTTCCAGGAAGGCCACGGTGGCTGGGGTTTGCGACAAGCGGGACAGGGTGAGGGCTTTCTCGTCCAGGCGGTTGAGTTCAAACAACTGGCCCATCAGGCTGGGCACGCCGCTGCCCACGGTGCCGACGTTGACGCGCAGGCCGCGAAGCTGACCCAGCGCCGTGAGGGTGGCGCCTTTGGGGTTGATTTTTTTGGCTGCTGATTCGCGGTAAAACAACCACACCGGCTCCACAAACAGGCTGCCCAGCGACAGCAGGGCGTTGTCATCTTCGGTGTTGGTGGCCGGTAGGGTGTGGCTGCCGCCCTGCACAAAACCCAGGTCAACCTCGCCTGCGGCCAACCAGGCCAGGTTTTGCGACGAGCCCTCGCTGGGCCGCAACACCACCTCAATGCCGTAGGCCGCCATGGCTTGGGCGTAGCGTTTGCCAAACTCGTCGTAGGCACTTTGGGCAGGGCCAGTGGCCAAAGTGACTGTTCTTGGCGGTGTCGGGTCAAGCCACCAGTAGGCCAGGGCCAGCAAGCCCGCCGCCAGCAGGGCAAACGGACCGGCCGAGGTGAACATTTCCCGCACGGAGAGCAGGGTGTAGCGCAGGGTTTGGGGCATGTTCAAGGGCGAGGAGCAGGTGGCGGAGCGCCTACTGTACGGGCTCCAGCGTTAGCACGGTGTAGGCGCCGTTGATTTTGTCGGCGGTGAACCTGATTTTGTCGCCCACCTTGACCTGACCCAGCAGCGCCGGGTCTTTGACCTGAAACACCATGCTCATGGGGGGCATGTCCAGGTTTTTGATCTCACCATGCTTGAGCGTGATTTTGCCGGCGCTCAGATCGACCTTGCGCACCTCGGCTTCGCTTGTCGCGGCCTCACTTTTT